>NZ_JBHFLL010000344.1:0-2843 GCF_041928595.1 Microcystis sp. BLCC-F209 | reverse complement strand
AAGGACACGAAGGGGATTAACCACAAAGGCACGAAGGACACTAAGGTTATGGATGAGAGGGCTAATGATTTATCTAAGGAGATTATTGGGGCGGCGATCGCTGTTCATCGGGAGTTGGGTCCAGGACTATTGGAGTCGGCCTATGAGGCCTGTTTAGAGTACGAGTTATTGGATAGGGGGATAGCGGTGGAGCGTCAAGTTCCTCAATCAGTGATTTATCGCGGTGTTAAACTTGATTGTGGTTATCGTCTCGATCTATTGGTGGAAAATCTGGTTATTGTCGAACTGAAAACTGTTGAACAACTTACCCCCATTCACGAGGCCCAGTTGTTAACCTATCTCAAATTACGTCGGCTTTGGCTAGGATTACTGATTAATTTTAACGTTCCCGTTCTCAAACAAGGCATCAAACGCCTTGTCAACAATTAATCTTTGTGTCCTTTGTGCCTTTGTGGTTCCTCAATCTTCGTGTCCTTTGTGCCTTTGTGGTTCTTTTATCTCCCATGACCTACCGTAAAAAACTCATTGAAGTGGCCCTACCCCTAGAAGCGATTAACGTCGAATCGGCGCGGGAAAAGTCGATTCGCCATGGACATCCCTCTACTCTACATCTTTGGTGGGCCAGGCGACCTTTAGCGGCTTGTCGGGCGGTTTTATGGGCTTCTTTGGTGGATGATCCTTCCAGTTGGCCAGAGAAGTTTCCCACGGAAGAAGCACAGAATCGGGAACGGCAGCGATTGTTTGATATTTTGGGTAGGATTGAGCTTGAAAAGGACAAGAAAGGCAACACTAAGCAGGTGGTTAGAGGGTTGGTATCTTGGGATGAGATTAACCAGCCTAACTCAGGAGTATTGCTAGAAGCACAGCGAGAAATTGCGCGCTGTTTAGCTTGGGAACGTGGGGAAGAACCCCCCACTAAACCTGATGCTATACGGGATTATATCGCTAAATATGCCCCCCCCGCCTATGACCCGTTTTGTGGTGGTGGTTCCATTCCTTTGGAGGCCCAGCGCTTGGGTTTGCAGGCCCACGGTAGTGACCTCAATCCGGTGGCGGTGTTGATTACTAAGGCTTTGATCGAGATTCCGCCCAAGTTTAAGGATAAACCGCCGGTTAATCCCGATTCTCGCCAAAAACAAAAGATTTCTTCCTGGGAAGGGGCCCAGGGATTGGCCGCAGATGTGCGCTATTACGGTCAGTGGATGCGGGATGAGGCTTTTAAAAGGATTGGCTATCTTTATCCGATGGTGGAAACCAACCACAAAGGCACAAAGGACACTAAGGTGATTGCTTGGCTTTGGGCCAGGACGGTGAAGTGTCCTAATCCGGCCTGTGGCTGTCAGATGCCTTTGGTCCGCAGTTTTCAGCTTTCCACGAAGAAGGGGAAGGAGGCTTGGGTTGAGCCTATTGTGGGGGATTTTAACCACAAAGGCACTGAGGGGGATTTTAACCACAAAGGCACAGAGGACACAAAGGGGGATGATTTTGGTGTCTCTGGGGTGTCACCCAAAATCCGCTTTGAGGTGAAGACTGAGGGGGATTTTAACCACAAAGGCACAGAGGACACAAAGGGGGATGATTTTGGTGTCTCTGGGGTGTCACCAAAAATCCGCTTTGAGGTGAGGACGGGTAAGGGTACGGCCCCAGATGGGACGGTAAACCGCAAGGGTGCAGTTTGTATCGCTTGTAATACTCCTGTTCTCTTGGATCATATCCGTAGGGAAGGTAAGGCAGGCCGGATGGATGCTCAGTTAATGGCTATTGTCGCTGAAGGACAAGGGGGAAGGGTTTATCTTTCTCCTGATGAGGAACAGGAATATATCGCTAAAAAAGCACAGCCTGAATGGAAACCTGAAACGGAGCTTTCAACACATTCTCAATATATGGCAGCCCCTCGCTATGGCATGACCAAACACGCCGATTTATTCACTCCCCGTCAACTCGTCGCCCTCACCACTTTTAGCGATTTAGTAAGTGAAACTAGAGAAAAGATTAAAGCTGATGCAGTAGCCGCAGGAATCCCTGATGATGATTTACCTCTTAATGATGGGGGAATAGGTGCGACGGCTTATGCGGATGCGGTGGCGACTTATTTGGCTTTTGCGGTGGATAAGGCTGCGGACTATTGGTCAGGTATTTGTAGTTGGCACTCTTCGGGAGAAAAGATGCGAAATACCTTCGGTCGTCAGGCAATACCAATGGTATGGGATTACGCTGAATGTTGTCCGTTTAGTGATTCAACGGGTAATTGGATGGCTTGTATAGATTGGGTTTGGAAGGTTGTCGAAAAATCCTCTTGTTCCGCCCCAGGACAAGTTATTCAACTCGATGCTACTAAAAATCATAAAAATGATTCAATAGCTAAATTGATTTCCTCAGACCCCCCTTATTACGATGCCGTACCCTATGCAGACTTATCTGATTTCTTTTATGTTTGGCTGCGTCGGTCTATAGGTTCAATTTATCCAGAAATTTTTAATACGTTATTAGTTCCTAAAACTCAAGAAATGGTTGCCGATCACTTTCGACATGGAAGCAAGGAGAAGGCAAAACAATTTTTTGAAGAAAGCTTAATTAAAGTTTTTCAGCGTGCCAATAAAATCAACCATCACGATTATCCCGTTACGGTTTACTACGCTCTCAAACAAACCGAAACTGATAATGATCAAAGTGTCTCCTCTACAGGTTGGGAAACAATTTTAGGTTCTTCGGTTTGTGTTATGCAATGGACGGGAGTTATAAGGGGTGAAACCCTTATATAGAAAGACATGGCTGCGATTTTTGCCAATTGTTTTCAATCTAGAACGAGCTAATCAATTAAGTCCCTTGCCAGATAAGGATTT
>NZ_JBHFLL010000343.1:0-7350 GCF_041928595.1 Microcystis sp. BLCC-F209 | reverse complement strand
TTCTAGGTTCTGTGTGATCAGTTTAACTTACAATATGATCGATCAATCTTTGTGTCCTTTGTGTCTTTGTGGTTCGTTCCACTCACTCGCCAGCAGGACTGTATCCTAGAATACATTTTACCCACCAAACCTGGGAGAGCCCTCTTTTTTGCCAATATTGCCGTCCGCATTAAAAAACATCGGCAAAAAGCGTTCCATAAACATTTGTGGATCCCGATTCCAGGCTTTTCGGGCCGCTTCTACCCGGAATAATTGCAATTTCGGGTCGAGAAGGGATTGGGGTAAACGTTCCATCAGATATTGAGGACGTTGCCAGAGCGGCATAGTGGCGGCGATTTCCATTAAATGACCGAAGCGGCGCAATTCTGCCCCCAGGGTGATATCCATACCCGATTCATAGGCGGCCTGTTCGATCGCCGAGTATTTAGCCTTAGCTTTTTCGACTTTTTGCCGATGTTCGGGGCTTTTTTGGGCAATTTTGGCTAACCAACGATTACCCCAACGCACATGGCCCGCTTCTTCGGGAAAGATTTTGGCGATCGTGTCCCGAATTTTCAGATTTTCTGGGGTTTGTTCCCCTGCTTTGAGGGCATAAATATGGGCGGCAAAGTATTCGCATCCCCGTTTTTCCGTGACGTTAATTGCCGCTAGGGCCGCAATCAGTCCATCTTCCCTTTGTTCTTCGCCTTGGAATTGGTCTTGATCGAGAAGACGTTCAAATTCGTCGATATAGGACAACCCCGGCGGTTTCCCCACATCGGCCCCCAATTCGATTAATAAATCGGTTAACCAGTAAGCATGGCGGGCCTCATCGGCGACGTGATGGGAAAGCTCCTGGATCAGTTCTTTTGGTTGTCCGTCTAAGGTTTCGATCAGTTCGGTCAGGTCTTTACAGCTACGTTGTTCGTTGTAGCGGTAACGATTGAGGGTGACAAGATGAATTTCGCGATCGCTAATGACACGCTTCATGATGTCGCGAGCGCTCATCGTCTTCTTGAATTTACGAGGGTAAGCAACGGTCATGATTTTGTATCGTTTTGTTAACGGCTTCCCGTATTCTAACGGAGTTTTTCCCCAATCTGGCAAGGGAGCGGGGAGCTTTTTTCAGTGATCAGTAAACAGTAATCAGTCAACTGAAAGCTTACATCTGATAACTGATCACTGATGCAAGTGGGAAACAAAATTAGGTGGTGAAGAAAAGATATTTGTCAGGAGAGTCACCATCATCAATGCTACCGAATCCCTAGCCAATGCCTTAAAAACCACTAAATCCCGTGGCACCTAGATAGACTTCCCTCCAGTGGGGACGACGATAATCTGGGTTAAAATAAATATTCCCGTGGCGGCAATTTTAAATTCTCCTGCTAATTTTACCTGTTTAAGCACCACCACAAAATGCCCCCCTTCAGGAATTTTATCGGGAATTTGACTTCTGTTGATCATGGGCTGGACTCCCCCGTTGTAACCGCAACTTAAACCTGCTTCTAGGCTGATTTCTTCCTGTTGCTGGTCGGGATGGGGAACGTATATGATAAATTGATAGGAGTCCCGCCAAGTATTGCTGATCGCTTCTTGGTTTTCTTCTTGATAATCCTGGCAAACCTTGCCTAGTTCTTGACCTACTTAGCTATCTTGATCGCAGATATTGACAAGGACATATTAATTACTCCCTGCTCAAATCTTGTCTCTCCTAATACATTCATTTTCTCTCATTCCCTACGCCCAATTAGTATTATTCAATCACGGGTAAATTAGTATTTATGTCAAGTTTTTAACAATTTTTTCGGAAAAAAGCTTAAATTATTTTAAGTAATTTGTCAGTTTATTACAAATAGACCTCTTGTAAAAATCAAAAATTGTTGTTAGGGTTAGGAGTCAGTAGCCAGTAGTCAGTAGTCAGGAGAATTAAGAATGAATAATAATCAGTTAAATGGTCTATTTACAGACTTTATGCCATTTAATCCTTATTTTTGCCGTTTTTGAACCCTGAAAAATTAATTATGCAAGAGGTTTAATCTATGTCAAAATACGATCACTAAACTGTTCCGCAGTTCCGTCGTTCCCGAAAAGAAAAACTTTGTACTTCACCATTAAGATAACTGCTATAGTATCAAGGAAACCTAGAATTGTCTATGAACACATTTACTACCCATCAAATTGTTAGTTTATTCTGCAAAAATCGAACTTTATACGGAGAAGTAATTCAGGTGATCGAAAGTCGTTCGGCTCTTTGGGTGCGTCCTCTTTGGTTAATTTCATCCGATAATTTTGAGACAATTGATGTACGGGAAGGTTCCGATTTAATCCTGCCGATGGACTTATTTAACCCCGCCTTAGATACGGAAGTTTTACCCCTATTCTCCCAAGTTATCAAAGATAATTATATCGCTAATATTTCCTATCCTCTCCAGGACTTTGTGCAGAAAGTTTGTCAAAATTATCCCGAATATTTTCAGAAAAATCTATGATTGACGAAGGCTACGTTAAATACAATTGTACTTGGATTCCTGACCGTCCCTTAATAAGCTCAGAGATTGCGGAATTAAATTATTGGCGCAATCGTCTCTATCGACTGGGATTAATCGGTCAATACGATAACGGAATCGGTTTTGGTAATGTGAGTCAACGAGGAAAAATAGACAAAGAAATCATTATTTCTGGCACTAACACCGGGGGAATCCCCGTATTAAATGAATCCCATTACACCACGGTTATAGACTACGATTGGAGAGAAAATCGGGTCACTTGTCGGGGAACAATCGCCGCTTCTTCAGAAACTCTCACCCATGGAGCGATTTATGAAGCGAATCCCCAGATTAATGGGGTGATTCATATTCACCATCGCCAGCTGTGGCAAAATTTGATGTATCGAGTGCCGACCACTCAAGAAAATATTGCCTATGGAACCCCAGAAATGGCCGCAGAAATTATCCGTTTATGCCAAGAAGATCGTCTAGAGGAGCAACAAATTTTAGTGATGAGTGGTCATGAAGAAGGAATTATCGCCTTTGGTCAAGATTTAGCAAAAGCGGGCAATTTATTGTTATCCTATTACTGGCAATTGCAATCATCTTGAAAGTGACCTCCTTTCCAACTCACCGCTGGGGGTGCAAAAGTGGTTTTAATTTAGTCCTTTTCATGTTAACTTATTCTGTAGATTTTCGTCTTTGAGGAATGCCATCGTGATCGACATCTTCCATCATCTATCTGTCTCGATCGATTTTTCGCCTCTTACCAATGTCTTGATGACTATTTCGGAGCAAGACGTGGATATCATCGGGAATTTCCAGAAATCCTTCTCAAATTTTGTCAAAACTGGGCAAGCATGGGCCCTATTAATCGGTTTGATTGTCGGTTATATGTTTCGAGGTTTTACTTCTTATTAACCTGAGTTCCGGTTAAGTAGATTGAGATAAAACCCAGTCCATCGGTTGGGAGAGCTTCTTGTTAGCGATCGCCTGTTAACCAAGGAGTTGAGAATCCAGAGTTGGCCAAGGTTTTCCCACAATCTGGTCAAAATTCGCAATCTGAAGAAGATGTTTTAATCGATTAGATTTAATATTCATGAGCAAATCCACAAAAATTGTCATCAAAACCAAGGTTAAACCAGCATTACTGGCGCAGATTGATGGGTTAGCGCAGGCGCAAAATCAGTCAATTTCTCAATTGATGCTGGCGGCTTTAAATCAATATCTTGATCTGGCAGAGAATCGACCTACTGCAACTGATTCATTGCAGATTATTCAAGCTGAATTGAAGTTATTGCAAGCTAAAATTAATAAGATTGATCAATTCAAACAAGAGGTTGATTCTCTATCATTTCGCTTAAACAATCTCGAACAACTCCTGTCGCCCCTGCAATCTCAGCAGTCTTTAACATTAGCTGCTGCTAATTTTTCCGCTGCTGTCGATTTTATTGGGGAATTAGATGAGGATGACATAGATGACGAACCAGATGAGATTTTAACCGATTTTGTTCCATGAATTGTAATTGCGGTTTTCTTTTTTTTGTTAACCAAAAATATTCCGTAGGGGCGCATTGCGTGCGCCCATAACTCTAGTTCCTAGCCAAATGGTAACGACAAATTAAATCTAACATTGTCAAGTTAAGATGCCATGAAAAAATTGATTAAAATAGAATTCGTTTTGATAGCAAAATATAATCAGTTTACGAGGAATCCAAGAGAGAGAAGATTCGATAGATTCTGATTTTAATAAGCTTTCTTTATCAATTCTTGTTGGCTTTTTATTAAGTCTTTGTCTGTGCGCTGGAATATTTTTAATGGTAACAAAGCAAAATTTATAATCTTTTAAAAAATCTTCTTCCTCCCAAAATATTTTACCAATTGTGCGACAATACTTGAATAAGCCTAAGGAGCATTTAAGTTGAGCAATAATGTCACTATTACTATCCTTGCCTGATTTTAGCTCTAGGAAAATAACATATTTACCTTGATATTTACCTTCCTCTTGTTCTACTAAAAGAATATAATCAGCGCGTTTACATTCATTCTTGTTATTTTTAAAAATTGCTTTAGGTGGAGGAAAAATATCCGATTTAACAACAAATACAGATACAGTATCAGGGATAGAGTGAATCTTAACAGAATAAGAGTTTTTGTCATCAGTTTCTGTTAAAATGACCTGCTTCTTACCATGATCACCTGTACTAGGTTTAACTATTGCATCATCTACAATTAACTCAAATAAAATTTTATAGTCTCTTGCTTTTCTGTCGGGCAAAAATTCCCGCAATTGAGCCAGCAGAACTAATCTGACTCTCGTATTTTTTACTAATAAAATCTGATTCACTAATCAAGAGTTCAACTTCAAAATTAGCCCCTTTAAATTTATCAATACTGGCGGCAAAAATGGTAGATAGATTTTTTGAATATTCTTGACAAGCTTTTGATAAAGCTTCAGGATAGTTTTTAAAATAATCCAAGAGATTTAAGTTAATAGAACCTTCCCTGAGTAATTGATTAATACATTTGTCTGGTATTGTAAATACTATTCTTTTTTTCCAAAAATACAAAAAACCAAACAGCGCATAAGTAGCATAGGTTTTGCCAGTATTATTATTGCCACAAATAATAGTTAAATCACCAAGCTCAAATTCAGCTTGTTTTAATATTCCTAGATTTTTAAGTTTAATTTTTCTTGCTTGTTTAGACATGATAGTAAATTGGGCATTGTCCAATGATAAGCTGTTCGTAATTTAAATTGCTTGTTGAGACGAGGCAAGAGGCAAGAGGCAACAGTAAAGAGATTGGAGGAGATTCGGCTAATCGAAGAATAAGCAGTTTAAATACGTCTTAGCTTAATCAGTTGCACTCAGCCTATTATCACCGAATTTATTATGAGATGTAGTTAAAGGTAGGTGGCCAGTTTTCGTTATTTTGTGCTTTCCATTCTTTAAATACTTCTGGTTCCTCTCCTTTGACAATGTACTTCATCGTGGTTTTCTTTCCTCTCTGCGAATCATAAGTTCTAGGCGAGTGAGTTCTGAATCCGTTGCGCTTTTAATCATCTCATGTAATCGATTCAATTCTGGATTTTTGGCTCTCCCAGCTTTGGTGGGTAAAATGTATTTTAAGATACATTTCTCAAGAGCGAGGGGGTGGAACGAACCACAAAGACACAAAGGACACAAAGATCGATCAATCCTATGTCAATTAAACTTATCACACAGAACCTAGAAGAGCCGATTTTTTAGCTTATCTATCGGCTCGACTGGGAAAATAGGCAAACTTTGACCTCCTTGCTCGATTTCTAGGGGAATAACTGTTGGTAAAACCTCCTCTAAAAGTGAGAAAAGATTTGGGCTTAGTTCTAAAGGGGCAATAGATAATCAGTCTTTAATAACTGGATTTAGGATTAGATAGTCAACAGCTTAGTAAATTTACGCTAGGGGCAAGGGGGGGCGGGGGAGATTCAGCTAATCTAAAGATAAGGGGTTAAAATGGGTCTTAGCTTAAAACCCTACACCCCAGACCCTGCCACCACGAAAAACTGTTTCGGCAAACCCTAGCTAGGGACTAAATTTGCACCTGTCTGAGATGACGACGGGGATCGGTGCTACGCTGAGATTTAATTTTCTCGTATAATTCCCGTTCGATCGCCGTTAACTCTTTGGGAGTATCGATGACAATTTTGACTAATTGATCGCCGCGTTGTCCTTTATTATCGATCCAACCTTTGCCTCGTAAGCGCAGGGATTGACCGGAACGAATACCGGCGGGAATTTTTACCGTCACCAGGCCATCGGGGGTAGGAACTTCAATCGCTGTGCCTAAAACCGCCTCATCGGGAGTAATCGGCACTTCACAGGTTAAATTATCGCCTTCAAAAGCAAAGAAAGGATGGGGTTCTAATTCCACATCGAGAAATAGATCTCCCCGTTGTTTACTCAAGGGATCGATTAGTCCTTTACCCCGTACCCGGAGACGATTACCGGTTTTAGTTCCTGGGGGGATTTTGATATCGATCATTTCTCCGGCTAAATTAACCCGTTTTTGTACTCCTCGTAAAGCTTCCGCAAAAGTCAGACGCAGTTTAGCGGTGGAGATACCAGAAGTGACGGATTGCGGTGCAGTACGAGAGCCGGCAAAGTCGTTAAAATTGCTAAAATCGCCAAATCCTCTCCCCGGAGTCCCGTAGGAATGGGAACCGGGGCGAGTACCGCCGGAGCGCCCCATGCGACCGAGCAGTTCATTGATAAAATCATCAAAGGTGTTGTACTGGCTAAAGTCAAAACCGTCCGAACCAAAGTCAACCCCCCCATTACCCGGCCAATTTGATCGCCCGGCCTGTTGCCAATATTGTCCAAATTGATCGTATTTTTGGCGTTTTTCGCTATCGGAGAGGACTTCGTAAGCTTCGCTAATTTCTTTAAAACGTTCTTCGGCGCTTTTATCGTTAGGATTGCGATCGGGATGATATTTGACGGCTAATTTACGAAAAGCTTTTTTTATTTCTTCAGCGCTGGCAGTTTTACCTACTCCCAGAACGGCATAATAATCTTTATAATCTGCGGCAGGCATCGATACGCTATCTCCTTAGCAATGAGGATTCAGTCGGAATATTCCTAATCTAACTTAATTTTATCGTTGTCAGGCTTGAATCAGTGATCAGTGATCGGTGAACAGTAACCAGTAACCGGTGATCAGTGAAAATAAAGTGCCAAAGTTTTCACTTAACACTATCTACTTAGGGTCTGCTGAAAAAGTCATTGAAAAGTACAGGTCTCTTAATCAATGATTTCACTTAGCTACAAGCATAAGCTTTAGTTGTTGATTAATTTTTAAGTTATAACTTATCCTAATCATTGACCGAGAAAAAGTGCTGTTT
>NZ_JBHFLL010000342.1:0-14113 GCF_041928595.1 Microcystis sp. BLCC-F209 | reverse complement strand
CAAATGGAGAGAATTCTTGTCCATTAAGAAATGTTACAAATTACATGGGTACATTAAGAAAAGTTAAGGGGGTGCATCCATTGATGGATAAGGGTTTTCGGCTATTGTAGTATATATGTATGGGGGGAAGTTCAGATATAAAACCTTGCTAAAGTTCCTCACCATCAAACTAAATTTGATTGTCAAGTTGATATCTACCCCTTAGAAACCCTGACTTACCCGACTAGGATCACCTAAAAAGGCCCTTTCAGGAATCGATCCTTTAGTAGCTTCCGGGAGAATTTGCCAGTGTTGATCTAAAGCTTGTAACACCCGATCCTGCTGATTTCTGAATCCCTCGATATTGCCACTACCAGCATTCATAATTACAAACCAAACTTTACCCCTTTCTTGGGTGGGAATTTCTCCAGCTAAGGCACTAACTTGGGCTAAAGTGCCAGTTTTAATCACTACTCCTTTGGGAATGGCCCGCCACTGCATAGTTCCTTTGGTATCGCGTCCCCCCACCGGAAATAAATCAGCGACTTTGATCGGTTGATTGGCTAACTTGCGATCCAATGCTTTAAGAATCTCAATAACTGCCCGGGGAGACAAGCGATTTTCTACCCCCAATCCCGAACCATTAATTAATTGAATTTCTTCCGCTCCTACCCCAGTGATTTTAGTATTAATTGCGTCCACTGCCGCCGGGCCACCGAGCAACTCCGCTAACATTTCTGACATGACGTTATTACTATAAATATTCATCTGACGCAACAGTTCCGTTAAAGTTAAGGACTGATGACCCAACAATAATCGGGCATTTTCGGGGCGAATTTGACTCGCTCGAACCATGCCCAAAATCTTCACCTGTGGGGCTTGTGTGCCGCTAGGAAGGCTTTGAAAAGCTTTTTCGGTTTCTTTTGACCATTTCGATTGATCAAGCCCAATTATCAGCAATTCTCCCGCTTTGAGGGGATCGGTTTGAAAATTCATGGCGAATTTACCCGTAATGATCAGATCGCCTTTGACCTGACGGATGCCTAATTGATCAAGGCCATTGCCCACTGCGATCGCTTCTTCCCAGACAAAGAGAGGATCCCCTGACCCTTCAATAATTAAATCTCCCTCTAACACCCCGTTTTTTACCTCTCCCGTGCTGTAAAAACGAGTAGCAAAACGATGATCGAGGGGCCAAGTTTCCACGGCGGCGAGAGTAGTGGCGATTTTAGTTAAAGAAGCCCCCGAAGCGGGCAGATTACCCTGATGGTCAGCTAAATCAGCCCATTCCGTCTCAATTAAGACCCGTTGTTGACCAGAGTTTAAACCTTTTTTCCTCAAGTCTTGCAGATAATCGGCCACGATCGCCGCCACCCGGGGATCGGGAGCGGTGGGAAGGTCAAAAATAGGCTGATTTTGCCAAGAAATTAGGGGAATATTGGCGATCGGTTGGGATTGCCCCCCCAGCCAACCGAAGAGAAAGCCGAAAACTGCCAAATTAAAAACTGAGAACATCTTTTCCTTAATCGCAATGATGCCTTATTGTATAGAGATGATTGGTAATTTTTAACAATTGCTCGATCAGAAAACACTAATCCTCGATCGGCCAGCTTTTGTCAAGAGCTGCCGCTCAACTTATTAAAGATTTCTATCCCACTGACTCAATGGCAGAAACGGCATTAAATCGGGCAAGAATCGCGGTAGATGCGATGGGAGGTGACCACGCTCCCAACGAGATTATCGCGGGATCGATGCGAGCTTCCGAAGAATTAGATGTAGAAGTATTATTAGTCGGCGATTCTGAACGGATTGAGGCTTATTTCCAGCATCATCCCCGTCCCAAGAATCTCACCATCGTCCACGCAGAGGAAGTGGTGGCCATGGACGAAGAACCGATCACCGCTATCCGTCGCAAACCAGCGGCCTCGATTAATGTGGCCATGGATTTAGTCAAACAAAATCGCGCCGATGCGGTGGTGTCCGCCGGTCACTCCGGGGCAGCCATGGCGGCAGCGTTACTGCGTTTAGGTCGTTTAAAAGGAATCGATCGCCCGGCGATCGGTGCGGTGCTGCCGACGATGTTGGCAGGTAAATCGGTGATTATCCTCGATGTCGGGGCGAATGTGGACTGTAAACCCAAATATTTAGAGCAGTTTGCCCTAATGGGGACAATTTACAGTAAATACGTTATGGGTGTTGAAGAACCGCAAGTCGGTTTACTCAATATCGGCGAAGAAGCCAGCAAAGGTAACGATCTCGCCCTAAAAACCTACGAATTGTTAGAAAATAACCAGCAAATACCCTTTATCGGCAATGCTGAGGGCCGGGATGTGCTATCGGGACAATTTGATGTGATCGTCTGCGATGGTTTTGTCGGCAATGTCCTGTTAAAATTTGCCGAAGCGGTGGGGGGAATTATCCTACAAATTCTCAAAGAGGAATTACCTAGGGGGATACAGGGTAAAGTCGGGACGGCTTTAATTAAACCCAATCTGAAACAGATCAAACAACGCATGGATCATGCGGAACACGGCGGTGCTCTGTTATTTGGAGTCGATGGGGTCTGTGTGATCAGTCACGGCAGTTCCCAAGCGCCTTCAATTTTTAACGCCATCCGACAGGCGAAAAATGCCGTTGATAATCGCGTTTCTGAGCGCATTCAAGCCTACAATGACCACCATCATCAATTAAAAAAGTTGTCGGTGAACAGTGAAGATTAATCTGTCAGCCTTTTCAGTGATCAGTGATCAGTAATCAGTGAAAAGACAGTGGGAAACTGCTATTTAATACTGCTCACTTAATACTCAAATCTGGTCACTGATAACTGATAACTAATAGCTGACATCATCAATTAAAAAAGTTGTCGGTGAACAGTGAAGATTAAGCTGTGAGCCTTTTCAGTGATCAGTAATCAGTGAAAAGACAGTGGGAAACTGCTATTTAATACTGCTCACTTAATACTCAAATCTGGTCACTGATAACTGACCCACTGATAACTGACCCACTGATAACTGATAACTGATAACTGATAACTGATAACTGAAAAGGGGGGGAATATTTTGAGCGGATTCGGGGCAGCAGTCGTCATTACCGGTTGTGGATCGGCCACACCAGGGCAATTTCTCAGTAATGAAGAACTCAGCCAAATTGTCGAGACTTCCGATGAGTGGATTAAAAGTCGTACTGGCATCGGTAAACGCTATTTAGCCGATCGATCGGTGTCTTTGAGCCAATTAGCAGCCCAAGCGGCGATTAAGGCTCTGGAAATGGCTCAGGTGTCGCCTAGGGACATCGATCTGATTCTCTTGGCTACTTCTACCCCCGATGATCTGTTCGGTAGTGCCGCCCAAGTTCAAGGTCAGATCGGGGCCAATCGGGCGATCGCTTTTGATCTCACCGCCGCCTGTTCGGGTTTTCTGGTGGGATTAGTCACCGCCACCCAGTTTATCCGTACCGGTACTTACCGCAATGTCTTGGTTATCGGGGCCGATGTTCTCTCCCGTTGGGTGGATTGGAACGATCGCGCTACCTGTGTCCTCTTTGGGGATGGGGCAGGGGCTGTGGTTTGTCAAGCAAATGATACAAAAGATAACATTCTCGGTTTTGAACTCCATAGCGACGGCAGCCAGAATAGTTCTCTTAATCTCGCATATCAGGGGGAGGAATTGCTCCTTAAGCAGGGGGTAAGCGTTCAAAAAGGGACTTATAAGCCCCTAAGGATGAACGGACGGGAAGTCTATCGTTTTGCCGTGGCGAAAGTGCCAGAGGTCATCGAAAAAGCTCTCTATCGGGCTAATTTAACCACCAGTGACATCGATTGGTTAGTTCTGCACCAAGCTAATCAAAGAATTATGGACGCGGTGAGCGAGCGCCTGAAACTGCCTCCAGAAAAAGTGATCAGCAATCTCAGCGAGTATGGCAACACCTCCGCGGCCTCGATTCCTCTAGCTCTCGATCAAGCGGTCAGGAGTGGTAAGATCAAAAAAGGTGATATTATTGCTTCTTCTGGCTTTGGTGCCGGTTTAACCTGGGGTGGGATTATCTTCCGTTGGGGAGATTAATTCAGTAAACAGTGATCAGTAAACAGTAAACAGTAAACAGTAAACAGTAACCAGTAAACAGTAAACTAAAAACTCACATCTGATAACTGATAACTGATAACTGATAACTGATAACTGATAACTGATAACTGATAACTGATAACTGATAACTGATAACTGACCCAAACACATCTATCTATTTTAAGAACTTATGAAAACAGCGTGGATATTCCCGGGACAAGGATCGCAAGCGTTAGGAATGATTGGAGATTTAGCGGAAAGCGCGCTTGGCCAAGAGAGATTAGAAATAGCAGAAAGAATCCTCGGTTGGTCGGTCTTGGAAAAATGTCAAGGGGATGAAGAAACCCTATCTCGTACTCTTTATACTCAACCTTGTTTATTTGTGGTGGAGAGTATTTTAGCGGATTTGTTGCAAGAAAAAGGTCATTTTCCCGATCTAGTTGCCGGTCATAGTCTCGGTGAATATTCGGCTTTGTATGCGGCCAGGGTGTTTAATTTTGAAACAGGATTACATCTAGTTCAAAACCGTTCCCTTTTGATGGATGCGGCCGAAGGTGGCAAAATGGCCGCCTTAATGAAATTTGATCGCACCAGTCTAGAGACAGTGGTTAATCAGACGGAAAATGTAGTTATTGCTAATGATAATAGTGCCGAACAAGTGGTGATTTCTGGGACTCCTGAAGCGGTGGATTTGGTATTAGGTCAAGTGAAAGTTAAGCGGGTTATGCCATTAAAAGTATCCGGTGCTTTTCACTCTCCCTTGATGGAAAATGCCGCTATTCAATTTCAGCAGATTTTAGAATTGGTTAATTTTCGGTCTGCAAAAGTTCCCGTTATTTCTAATGTTAATCCTAGCCAACCGATCACCGATGCGGAGGAATTAAAAAGTTATCTCATTCAGCAGATGACTAGCTCGGTTCGCTGGCGAGAAATTATGTTAAAATTGCCAGATGTGGGTGTGGAAAAAGCGATCGAAGTGGGACCGGGTAAAGTTTTAACTGGTTTAATTAAACGAACTGCTCCCGCAATTGAGTTAGAAAATATTAGTCAATTAGCCGATATATACAAAGGTAGCGGCGATGTTAAATTGCAGGTTTCACTAATTGGTGTTAGTTAAATTATCTGGCAACATTTTCGACAAAGGAAGTAAATTGATAGATACCTAGCCAAAAATTTGGTTAGGTATTTTTTTAGAAAACTATCATAGGGTTTGCGGCAAAAACTTTTTCAGCAGACCCTAGTTATTCTCCCATCTCCCCCCCCGCAACGCGCACGAAGTGGTCTCCCCACTCCCCACGGTTATAGAAACCTCGGCAGAAAAGTCTCTACAACCAGGTTTTTCTAGGAATATAGCGTTTCCCAATCTCATGAGGTACACCAAAATCTTAACTCCTGACTCCTCAAAACCTAAGACTCTGTACCTCACAACTATGGAAATTGCTATATTAGGAAAGGAGATTACCGCGACTACCGTTAGGAAGAATAGTTTCTTCGAGGGAAGCGGAAAGAAGATTATTTTCGGTTAAAATCGCCCCAATTAAGTTAGCTCGTTTGAGATTAGCTCGTTTAAGATTGCTTCCCACTAAATAACTCAAGAGTAATCCCGCTTGGTGTAGATTAGCACCGTAAAGGTTAGCGGAGGCTAAATTAGCACCGAGCAGATTACAACCGGTTAAGTTAGCCTGGCGAAAATTGGCTTTATTTGCGTCAGTTTTGCTTAAATCGGCACCGGTTAAGTTAGCTCCCTCAAAATCACTACAATTGAGGTTAGCTCCCGTCAGATTAGCCCCTTCCAGGTTAGCATAACGTAAATCCGCCCCCCGTAAATCCGCTCCGCGCAAATCGGCATAGCTGAGGTCGGCGTATTGAAGCTGGCAGTTTTCCAGATTAGCTTGATAGAGATAGGCTCGAATTAGGTTAGCCTCTTTTAAGTTAGCATGGCTAAGATTAGCAGAGCTAAGAATAGCACGAGTGAGAATAGCCCGTTTTAGGTTAACTTTCACCGCCATGGCATGGGTTAAAGTGGCTGAGGTGAGATTAGCCGCTTCCAGATTTGCTTTGAATAGTTGGGCAAAAAGTAAGCTACTGTGAATTAAACAGGCAGAACTTAAATCAGCCTTTTTGAGAATGGTATTACTCAAAATTGCGCCGCTTAGGTTAGTTTGGCGCAAATTTGCCCCAGAAAGCTCGGCTTTGGTTAGGTTAGCATCGATAAGACAAGCTTTGCTTAAATTAACCTCTTCTAGGGAAGCAGCACTAAAATTAGCGTTAATTAAACAAGCTTCGGTTAAATTAGCCCGTTTTAAGTAACTATGACTTAGATTAATCTGGTTTAAACACTGTCTCTTTAAATTGACTCCGCTAAGTCTGACTTCGGCAAAGTTGCGTTCACCTCGATTATACAGTTCGATTAGATGTTCACGATCGGTTAAAGCATTGCTACTCATAAAATAACTAAATTGTTCTGGAAGGTCATTTCCAGAGAATGGGTTGGGGAAAATTACTAATTATGAAGTCGATCTCTAGGATTAGTACAGGGAGCGACTGGGGATTTTTGCGAATAAATAGAAATTTTTAACCAATTACGGGCTTAAAATCCCTATTGGCAATCACTAAAACCGGTAAAGAACGAAAAGAATCGGGGTTCAATACCACAAACAGCCTCTACCTAAACCCGCCACTTGTTGCCAGCCAGGTCTAGGCATTAAATTAGAGAAGTCTTGTGCGTCAGTTTTCCTGACTGAATCTACTGCCTCGCCGATGTCTTGACTCGGTATCATACAGTTGAATTGGTTAGGTCTGCTTAGTCAGTCCAGTAGCCGAGAGGCTAAAACTCTTAATCACCGGATTTCGGGGACTCTCCAGTGGAGCGAGCATAAACCCTTGTAAAAGTCAATCCCTCTTAGGGATGAACTGCCCGATCCTATTCCCCGAAGCCTTGATTTATTGAGTCTATCAGGTTGTGGTCCGTTTTGGCAAGAGGGGTTAATGGCTTTTTAATCAATTCGCCAAAAGGCTTGATTTTCCGTAGGGGATAATTGTACAGACCGGTCATCTAAATATTTTCTGAGACTGGGGGAAGGATTGAGGAGATAAATATCGGTAAATTGATTTTTTAAGGATGGGATGGAAACCCTAGGGTCCGACTGAACAAATAAATACTTTGTCTTAGCAGCGGTGGTATGAATCAGGGGCAAGGTATCTAACCAATGTTCTGAAATAATTAGAGGTTTTTGACTGCGATTAATCATTGTATAAGCATTGGGAATATTGCTACCATAGCCCACATATCTAGTTGCCGGCGGTGGATAGGGAATTTTGGCAATTAATCCGAGAACTAGCAAGAATATTAAGAGAATTTTTGCCCAGCCTTGGCGCTGCTGTAATCCGTTGCTTAGTAAAAAGGTAACTGCCAGCAGCACACCGAGAAAACTCGGTAGGTAAAATCTGCCCACAGCCGTGTAGCGAAATCCTCGGATTAGATCCCAAGCTAAAAGAGAGAAAAAGGGGATAATTGTCAGGAGAATGATCAGGGTAAAAACTTTTTTATCGGCTTTTTTGCCCAGATAAATAAAGGAGATGATGACAAGGATAATTAGGCAGTATTCAATAATCGGGGTGATGGTGGGATTGGCTAAACTAAAATTATAAAATAAACGAGCAATCATTCCTACCCATCTTTGCCCAAGTACCCCTAGAGGTAAACTGCCTTCTGACCATCCAAAAACAGTAAATCGACTGGTAAAAATCCGGGTTAACCAAATTGAATAAATGCACAGGGAAGCAAGTAAGCTGATGCTATAGTGTTTTTTGGTTAAAGAGTTAAAAGAATTCATCTGTAGCAGAAAATATAGGCTATGAACTACTAGAACAAAGATAAAGAAAACATGGGTGTATAAACCAGCGATTAGGGATAAACTATAGAAAAACCAATCTTTTTTCGGTTGCGAAGAGTCAAGAGCTTTGAGAAATAACCAGCTAGAAAGTATCGAACAGAAAACATATAGGCCGTATTCCCAAATTCCTAGAGCATAACCGGTAAACCGCGGGGAAAAGAAGATAAGTGTAGCGGCAATTAAAGCGGCGTTTTTATTTTTAAATAAGGTCAAAGCTAAATGGTAAAAACTCCATAAAATACCAAACCAAATAATTACCGAAAATCCCCTTAATACTAGATAAGAATTGCCCAATAATCTTGCTAAAAACCAGAGGAAAATATAATAGAGAGGTAGATCGTAATTCGAGCTAGTATAAAGAGAGGCTAAGGTATCGGGAAACCCTTTCACAGAATTAACCCCTTGAAATTGCCAGAGTTGTTCTGTAGATTTAATTTGTCCGTCGAAGAGATAGTTAATTAACTGTTCGGTTCTGTTACCAGAAAGATGTAGTAAGACCAAAGATTCATCGTGCCAAACATAGCTATAGTAGGCGAGATGGACAAAATAGAAAATATTGACAATAATCAATAAACCGAAAGCAAATATAACCCCAGATTGACGGGTAAGCATAATTATCTCGATCCTGCTAAAAATCACTAATTACTGTTGACTAACTCCTGCTTAATCACTCTAGAATTTTGATGGGCAAGGGGTAAGGTAAACCAAAACTGTGAGCCAACCAGCGGGGTACTTTTTACCCCAATTCTCCCAGAGTGAGCCTCGATAATTTGCCGACATTGGTAGGAACCTAAACCGATTCCCGTTAGGTGTTGATTATGAAGATTTCTTACATATAAATGGAAAAGATGTTGACATTGTTCCTCATCCATGCCAATGCCATTATCGCTTAAAGTGCAGTAGAGCATATCTTGGTCAATACGAGCATCTAAAGCTAATTGAATCGGTGAAGGATTATGTTTTAAGGCATTATTTAATAATTGTTCAAAAACACTTCTTAGCTGACAAGGATCGGCATCAATAGCGGGTAAGTCATCGGGGAGAAGATTAATAAACGTAGCTTGATATAAATCAAAATCTTTTTGCCAATCTTTCAGCCAAATTTCCACCTGTTTTTTTAGAGATAGAGGTTGACGATGCAAGATTAAAGGCCGTTCTTCAGCAAAATGATTTTCTGATAAAGCATTAATTAAAGTTAATTGTCGATCGCAACTACGCACCACCTGATCGAGCATTGCTCGCGAGATAGTTACTTTTTCTGTTTGCCGACACTGTAAATTTTTTAATAACATCACTAATCCCATAATCGAGGTGCGAAGATCGTGGGATACTGCCTGTAAAAAAACCGTTTTCATTTCGTATAAACGCTGAATTTCCCGAACTTTTTCCCGCAGTTCCAGGGTTCTGGCCGCTACTTGCTGTTCTAAATTATTATTCAAGCTTTGCACCCTCTGATATAGTTGCGCTTGGCCGATAGCGATACAAACTTGGGTGGCTAACTGTTCTAATAATTTGACCTCGCTTTTTTGCCAATGACGAGGATGGGAATATTGATGAACCACTAAAGCGCCTAAATGTTGATGATTAACCTTTAGAGGTAAAACTAAAGAGGATTTAACTTGCAGGTATTCATAATAACCTTTGAGAGTGGGCAGCGTTTGCACCTTAGCGGTATTATCAGCAATAATTAACTTATCTAAAGAAAATAATTGTCCCAATTCTTCCAGTAATTCTGGTTCGGGAAACCAACCCATGAGCGAGGGAATCTGGGGACGACGGGACTCGGCGATTACCTTAGACCCCCCCCCCTCTTGACAGTGACCGATATAGACTTGATCGGCATCGAGAAAATTTCTGATTTCCTCAACAATGGTATTTAAAACCTGATCTATATCTAAAGATTGATGGACTTTTAAAGCAACTTGTGTTAGTAAATGTTCTCGTTCTAAAGTTTCATTTAAAGCTCGATCGATCTGTTGTCTTTCGCTAATCGCCGCCGATAAAAACAGCGAAGTTGACATGACAATGACTAAAAAGATTTGTAAGATCAAGACACCTCTGGTATAATCGGGAGCCTGTAGGATAAAAGGGCTGACTCCCCCGGCCAATCCCATCAAAGCTAAAATAGATACTAAAAAATTGGCTATTACCGCTCCCCAGGTCTGAAAACGCATAGCAGCCCAAACCACAAAGGGAAAAGGGAGATATTCAAGATACTGCACCATGCTCCAATCGGGGTTAAGAAAATTCTGTTGACCACCAAAAACCACGGAAGTCACCACCGTTAGCAAACTCAGACAAAGTAAGGCCTCGCCAAGGCGTTGGGGTTGCCGTGGTTCCCGCAGGGAGTGACGCTGGAAGCAAAAACGCAACAGCAGCGGCGTGGTCATTAAGATCCCCGTACTATCTCCGAGCCAGATAATGCCCCAAGACTGTCCAAATTGCCGCCAATCCCAAGTATTTAGCCAACTACGGGCAAAAGTATCGATAGTGGCATTGACTGCCGAGGCTAATAGGGCCGCTAAAAATACCAGTAAAAGGATATCGCGAATACGCTGTAAAGTGGCGGAAAATCTCAGATAATGCAAGAATTGCGCCCCTAACAGGGCTGATAAACTGCTCCCGATTGCCGAAAATAGAGCTATGGGCCAACTGGCCCCTAAAAGGAAGGTAAGAAGCAAATCCCCGATAAAAACGCCTAAAACTAGCCTTTTTCCCCCTAAAAAAACAGCAGTCAAGCCAATACCAGCACTCATCCAAATTGGGGCAGGTCGCGACCCTAAATTTAAGCAGAGATAGCCTAGCCAACCAACACCCAGATAAACCAGGGCAACAAGCACAATTTTAGACCGATCTGATGAAATCCGTAGCATTTTCAGTTATCAGTTATCAGTTATCAGTTATCAGTCATCAGTTATCAGTTATCAGTTATCAGTTATCAGTTATCAGTCATCAGTTATCAGTTATCAGTTATTAGGTTTAAGTTTTCAATTTTCAATAAATTTAGTATCTTTCACTGGTCACTGGTCACTGGTCACTGGTTACTGGTCACTGTTTACTGATCACTGGTCACTGGTCATGGGTCACTAAATCACTGTTAATCCATCTCCAGATTGCCTAAACTAGGAGTAGTTCTGCCTCATGCAGATGGGTGAAAACCGTACATTTTCCCGTTAGGAATCAAAGATCATGCGGATTTTAATTGTTGAAGACGATCCTTTAATGCAGTTAGGTTTAGAACAAGCGCTCGGTGAACAGCCGGATTTTGAGATCGTCGGTCAAGCTAGTGATGGTCTGGCAGCGGTACAATTAGCCCTATCCCTACGGCCCGATTTAGTGGTCATGGACATCGGTTTACCCCGTCTCGATGGCATTGCGGCAACTAAACAGATTAAGGAGGGTTTAGCTAATGTTCATGTGGTTATGCTCACTTCCCACACTCTCCAACAGGAAGTGATTGCGGCGCTGGCCAGTGGTGCTGATGCCTATTGTATCAAGGGAGCGAGTCTCGATCGCCTTTTGGCCGCTATTGAAGCAGCTAAGGACGGGGCCACCTATTTAGACCCTCAAATTGCCCGTTTAGTCATGGATAATCTCAAACCGCCAGCAGTGCAACCTAATCCCAATCTAGCACTTTTATCGGAGCGAGAAATGGAAGTTTTAAAGTTAATTGTTGAAGGCAAAAGTAACGCTGAAATCGCCGAACAACTTTATTTAAGCACCAATACGATTAAAACCCATGTGCGGGGAATTATGAATAAATTAGCCGTGGACGACCGAGTACAAGCGGCCGTCATTGCCCTGCGATCCGGTATTGTTTAAGGAGAAAATGGCGATTTACCCACAGGAATATTCTACCTCAATTGCTACTGCTACAATTGCTCAAAAAATCCCTTGAATAATTTATAATAATTGATCGACCTATCTCTGTTGGACAAACCATGACTATCGCTGAAAGCTTACCCCTAGTCGATTCCCATGTCAACCCTGAGATAATCTTCCCAGAAGGCGAATTTTGGAGTGATGAACCACCCTTGGAAAGTAACCTACATCTACAACAAATTATTTTACTAATTCAGTGTTTAGAATGGTGGTGGCGCGAGCGAGAAGATTATTTTGCCGCCGGCAATTTAACCATTTATTACAGTCCCAACCAGAAAAAGTCAGAATTCTTCCGTGGTCCTGATTTTTTCGTCGTTTTGGGGACAAATCCCAATCCCAACCGCAGAAGTTGGGTAATTTGGCGAGAAGAGGGCAAATATCCCAATTTAATTATCGAAATTCTTTCCGATAGTACCGCCAAAGTTGACCGAGAGGAGAAAAAACAAATTTATCAAGATATATTTCGCACTCCCGATTATTTTTGGTTTGACCCAGAAAGCCTAGAATTTGAAGGATTTACCCTAATTAGCGGTCAATATCAACCGATTACCCCCAATCATCAGGGACGGCTCTGGAGTCAACAATTAGGCTTATATTTGGGTTTATCCGCCAATAAATTGCGCTATTTTACCCCCGAAGGAGAATTAGTCCCCACTCCCGCAGAAGCGGCACAACAGGCAGAAAATCGGGCTGTGGAGGCAGAAAATCGGGTTTTAGAGGCAGAAAATCGGGCTGTGGAGGCAGAAAACCAAGTCGAGCAAGAAAAGCAAAAAGCGGCGAAATTAGCGGCTAAACTGCGGGAATTGGGCATAGATGCCGAGGAAAATCTCTAATCTCCTTTTGTTATTTAATAACGCTATTTTCGGTGAAAGGTGAGGGTATTTGGTGTCATTTAGAGGCTGAATAGTTGACTAATCGCAGAAAGCTCCGCGCAAGCGTAAATTTTGCCGCAATTCCTCGGTCATACCCACGTTATCGGCAAACTTTGCCCCCTTCACTTTTGCCCCGCTAAAATTCGCTTGAGTGATATTGACTTCAACCAAATTAGCTCCTTCTAAATTGGAGCCGATTAAATTAGCTAAAGCCAAACTAGAACGATAAAAATCAGCATAACTTAAATCGGCATTAGCTAATAAGGCTCCGCTTAAATCCGCTCCCTTAAAACTAGCATGACTGCCGTTAATTTCACTTAAATCAGCATCGGTTAAATTTGCCCCCCGCAGATTCGCTTGATAGAGATTAGCCATGCCTAAAGATATACCACTTAATTCCGCTGCTAGAAGATTTGCCCCAGTAAAATCCGTCAGGGGATTGAGTTCAGCTAATTGGGCTAATTCCCGAAAATCATCAGTAACAGCAGCATAAATTCCCTCGATTTGTGTCTGCAATTTCTCGAAATTTTCTGATGCTGCTGGTTGCGGTTCAACTAGAACAGTATCTAATTCTACTTGGGATGACCCTAAAGAAATACGACTCAAAAAAGCATCAAATTGATTTTCCATCAGGAAAAATGCTAACTTTCGCTCTAAAATACTATGTTTATTGGGACTTATATCATGTTTCCATAATCCCGATGTTTCCGTGATACAGATATCGGCAGCCGTCAGGGAAAATTGCACCGTCAGATGATAAGTTTCTTCCTCCACACTCACGGTTCCTAGGTTAATTCTTTCGAGCGCTCCTGTAAATATTGACTGAGGACTTTTGAACGATAACCGCCATTGATGATTATTAATACAATTTATGTATAACTCTTGACTAGAAAGAGGATTTGGTGTTAGGTGACAATTAACTAAAACAAAATCTAATTTTCCTCCTTTTAGTCCCCATTTGATTTCCCCAGCCAGGAGAGATTGAATTTGAGCTTGTAGGTGTAAAGTTAAATATAAATCAAATTTTTGCGAGTCGGTGGCTACTGGTTCTAGGGTTAACGATACACTATCGGGATAGCGATCGAAGGCAGCTAAAAGACGCATAATCTAAAAGAGAAAAGCTAAAATAAACAGTAAAAAAGTGGTGTTTCTCTGGCCCCAAAGCCGAGAACTCACCCCTATTTAAAACAATAGCTGATTTTCTCGATCCTCGCTGAACATTTCTTCAGCGATCGCTGAATGATTGCCGAAGAAAATCAAGGTTAAATTAGTTGACTTTCTCTTTTGGCTCTTCTAGGTTCTGTGTGATCAGTTTAACTTACAATATGATCGATCAATCTTTGTGTCCTTTGTGTCTTTGTGGTTCGTTCCACTCACTCGCCAGCAGGACTGTATCCTAGAATACATTTTACCCACCAAACCT
>NZ_JBHFLL010000341.1:0-8059 GCF_041928595.1 Microcystis sp. BLCC-F209 | reverse complement strand
GTGGGTTTTTGTTGGCTGGGTGTGTGGTTTTTTTTTTTATTTTTTATTTTTTTTTTGGGTTGTGGGTGTTGGGGTGGGGGGTTGTGGGGGGAGGTGGAAATTATGAATTATGAATTATGAATTATGAATTGGGGTGTGGGGTGTGGGGGGAGGTGGAAATTATGAATTATGAATTATGAATTATGAATTGGGGTGTGGGGAGAATAAATAGAAATAATCTCCTGTCTCCTTAATCCTGTCTCCTGAGAGCTAAAATGATGACTGACAATATAGATAAAAATAAGGGGGTTTATTTGCCGATAATTCGCTGTGGTAATCGAGAATTTAGAGATATTCAAGGGATTGTTTTTGATAAGGACGGTACGCTAGAGGATTCGCGAGCTTTCTGGTACGATCGAGCTATAGCCCGGATACAAGCCATTGAATCGCAAATCCCTGGTTTAGAGTCTTTATTAACTAAAACTTTCGGTATTGGGGCAAATAGTCTCAATCCTGCTGGTTTAATGGCAGTGGGCAGCCGCAGAGATAATCATATCGTCGCTGCCGGTTGTATTGCTTCCACCGGCCGGGATTGGTTAACGGCTATGGCGATCGCAAAAGTAGCCTTTCAAGCGGCCGATGAAAAGGTTCCCCCCCGCTTCAATCCCCTCTATCCCCAATGTTTAGAAGTAATTCGTTATCTGCACGCGGCCGGTTTACAATTGGCGATTCTTTCCTCCGATACCACAGCACGAGTGGAGCAATTTGTCAAGGAAAATGGCCTATTAAATTATATTAAAATTGCCCGGGGCTGCGATCGAGGTTTAAGTAAACCCGATCCCTTATTATTGCAAGAAACCTGTCAAGCTTTGGGGACTGCAGTGGACAAAACCCTGATGGTGGGGGACACTAGGGCCGATTGGGAAATGGCTAAACAGGCAAAATCAGCAGCTGCGATCGCAATTAGTTGGCAACCGGAAACCCATCCAGATTTACAATTAGCTGATGTGGTCATTAGAGAACTTACTGCCATCTCGGTTATCAGTTATGATTTTAGCTGTTAGGAGTCAGGAGTCAGAATTCAGGAGTCAGGAGTCAGGAGATAGGAGATAGGAGTCAGGAGACTATTTTTATTTGTTTTCCCTGCTCCCTTCTCCCCATTCCCCACTCCCCACTTCATAATTCATAATTCATAATTCATAATTCATAATTTCCACTTCCCCCCACCTCCCCACTTCCCAATTCATAATTCCCTCTATGCTAACAATTGCCTTACCGAAGGGTGCTTTACTAAACGAAAGTATCCAAATATTTCAGAAAATTGGCTTAGATTTTAGTGCCTTTCTTGACTCAAAAAATCGCCAATTACAGATTACTGAACCCACTAACCAAGCGAAAGCGTTATTAGTCAGAGCAACAGATGTACCAGTTTATGTAGAATACGGTCAGGCACAATTAGGCATCGCCGGTTATGATGTTTTATTGGAAAAATCTCCCGATGTGGCTAATTTAATTGACCTAAAATTTGGTTACTGTCGGATGTCGGTAGCTGTCCCTGCTGATAGTCCCTATCAAAGTCCCTTAGATATTCCCCATCACGGTAAAGTTGCCTCAAAATTTGTCAATTGTGCTAAGGACTATTTTCGTCGTTTAGATATTCCCGTCGAGATTATACCTCTCTATGGTTCCGTAGAATTAGGCCCGATTACGGGGATGTCAGAAGCGATAGTTGACCTAGTTTCCACCGGTCGAACTTTACGGGAAAATGGTTTAGTAGAAATTGCCGAATTATTTGCTAGTAGCGCTCGATTAATCGCTCATCCCCTCAGCTATCGACTAAATCGCGATCAGATTTATAACTGGGTAGAAAAGCTCAGAGAACCAACTACATCAATGGCAAAAGTTTAACGAATCACCGCCCCCCTTATTAAGGGGGGATCAAGGGGGGATCAACCCTTATTAAGGGGGGATCAAGGGGGAATCAAAGGCAAAATATATCTTAATATTTAATTAGAACCATTTACTTATTTCCCCCTAAGCTAATTGTTTCAATAGTAAACCAATAAGCGCACCAGCAAGAATTAACCAAGTAGAATTAACCTGAAAACGTAGTAAAAGAATAGCAGAAATAAGAGATAGAATGATAGCCAATAAATTAAAAGGTAAATTCCCGTAGGGTTGTAACCAAGTAGCTAGAGCTAAATTAAAAATTACCGCTACCATTAAAGCCACGGCACTAGCATTAATTGCATCTAAAAAAGCACCCGCCCAAACCGATTCTCTCAGCTTAGGAATAAGAGGATTAAGTAATAAAACAAAGATAAAAGAAGGAAAGAAAATCGCTAGAGTCGCCACAATTGCCCCCGATACTCCTAATATTTGATAACCGATAAAAGTGGCGGTGGATAATACCGGACCGGGGGTAAATTGACCCACAGCAATAGCATCTAATAATTGTTGCTGGGTTAACCATCCTCTCCCCTGCACTAAATCCCCTTCTAAAAAGGCAACTAACACATAACCACTACCAAATAAAACACTACCCACCTTGAGAAAAAATAGCCCTAATCCTGTTAATGTCGGTGGGATATTGCTAGGAGTAGCAACCGCCGTCGCACCGCCTATTCCTGCCACAATCAGGGGAAAGGTGGCGAATTTTTTGAGGATAAACATCCCGATAATTCCGCCTAACAGTAAAGCGATAACTTCATTTAAACCTAAGATTAATAATCCGATAACTCCCAATCCGATGAAGAGTAATTGACGGGTTTTCAGTGCCTTTTTGCCTAAGCGCCAGAGGGCCTGAAAAATCACCGCAATTACCACCGGTTTAATCCCCGCAAAAATCGGAGCCACATCCGGTAAAGTCCCGTAGGTAGTATAAATCCAAGCTAGAAAACCCGTAATTAACACCGCAGGAGTAATAAAACAAACCCCCGTGATTATTAAACCCGCTAAACCCCCAAAAATATAACCGATATGGATGGCCATTTCCGTGGAATTAGGACCGGGAATCAGATTAGTGGCCCCCACCAAATCGAGAAATCGCTCCTTAGTCATCCAACCGCGACGCTTAACCACTTCTTCCTCCATTAAAGCGATATGGGCAGCCGGACCACCAAAACCGATAATGCCGATTTTGAGAAATAAAAGGGCAAGTTGCGAGAGATTGGGAGGCGATGAAGTCAGCATTTTCTGATTACCAATAGTTTTTCTAGAATTAAGTTTATATCCAAAAGAATAGGCTTAAGCTAAATTCTTGGCTAGATCTGGTCAATTCCATAATTGCAAAAGTGTTTTACACAAACTCAATCATAAGTATTTAATGCTCCCGTTCAAGTAAATTTGATACAAAAAAAGTTAAGAAAACTTTACAAGTAATATTGATTAATTTGTTTATAATAGACCCCATTAATACCAACTGAAACCAGAATAAACCATAGACAATAATCAATTATCACAATCGATGTTAATCTATGCAAAAAAACTCTATGGACAGCTTGCCGCCCAAGACTAACCAGTTTTCAGATACCCAAGCGCCGGCAGCGAGTCCATCTCAGCGCCAAGCAGTGCCGGTAAATTATGAGTACAGCCTCAATCTGCCGGAATTACTCAACCAGCTTGACCTCTCAGTGTTGATTTCCACCTACCAAGCGGGACGAGTGGCCAGCATTGGCACTTATCAAGGACAAATACGGGTGAGTTTCGCCCATTTTGACCAAGCAATGGGTTTAACCCGAACCGCTACCGGAATTGCTGTGGGCGCTCGTCAGGCAATTTGGCATTTACCCGCTAATCGAGAGATTGCCCCCCAGATTAAACCCGAAGGGGAACAGGATATCGCCTTTTTAGCTCGTTCCTCCCACCTCACCGGTCCGATTATGGGTCATGATTTGGCTTTTGGCAGTAATCGCCTTTGGGTGGTCAATACCCTATTTAACTGTCTGGCAACCATCGAAGGAAATTGGAGTTTTCTCCCCCAGTGGAAACCGCCCTTTATTACCGAGTTAGTCCCCGGAGACCGCTGCCACCTCAATGGCTTGGCTATGGCTGAAAATAGCGGCACTCCCACTTATGTGACGGCATTGGGGGAAACCAACGAGGAAAGCCTCTGGCGAGAGAATAAGGCCCAGGGCGGATGCTTAATTGATGTGGCTAGGGGAGAGGTGATTCTGCGGGGTTTAGCTATGCCCCATTCTCCCCGCCTTTATCAGGGTAATCTCTATTTCCTCAATTCCGGTTATGGAACCTTGAACTGTTGGCATCCCCAAACTGGCAGCACGGAAATCATCGCCGAGTTGCCCGGTTTTACCCGGGGTTTAGACTGTTGGGAAGGTCACGCCTTTGTCGGGTTGTCCCAAGTGCGGGAAACGGCGATTTTTGGCGGTTTACCCCTGGATGAGCGGCGTAATCAATTGCGGTGCGGGTTGGCTATTGTCAACCTAGCTACCTGTCAACTGGTGGCAACTTTTTGGTTCAATAGCGGCGTGGAGGAGGTTTTTGCCGTCTCCGTCCTACCTGGCTACCGCAACCCGGCGCTAATTGGACCGGATACCGACCTCGATGGCTCTCAATCCGTCTGGATGGTGCCTTCTTTGGCGACTTAAGTAGGGAGGCACAATTATTTGTAGGATGGGTTAGCGGTAGCGTAACCCATGCAGGCGTTGGGTTTCATGCTTCAACCCAACCTACGTTCATCTTATATTTAATTCCACCCACCCACTTAATTGTTTAATTTTTACTCTTTAATTCAGGAAAAAATCATGTCAACTCCTTTTTTAGTTAAGGATATCTTCCCCGGTTCCGTTGGTTCCGACCCCCTTTATCTGACGGCATTATATAGTTTTAGCAATAAATGTTAAAACAAAGATGTAGATGTAGGTTGCTCTCATGGGAAGTTTTGTGACGACAAGTGGCATTGATGATATTTATGGGGAATAATAGATTTAGATGAGTGCCTAACTTTCCAATTGGTAGCGACTTGCCATGAAACAACCAACCGCCAATTATGATGAACACTGGAAAGAAGCATTAAGCGAGTATTTTGAAGCGTTTTTACATTTCTTTTTTCCTGAAGTTCACCAACTTATCAGTTATCAGTTATCAGTTATCAGTTATCAGTTACGAGTTATCAGTTATCAGTGACTAATTGGAAACAAGTAGCAATCCCTTTGCTATAATCGTCATGGCACACCTGAAAACAAAAGCGACTACTGGGAAGCTGCCAGAAAGGGAACAGTGGAAGTGGAAGTTAATCAGGGGATTATATGAGAAGGAGTTCGAGAGAGAACAGATAATTAAACTGTTTGAAATCATCGACAATATGATGACTTTATCCCCTGAATTACAGTCAAGCTTAGAGAGTAAAATCAAACAATTTGAGGAGGAAAGAACCATGCCTTTAATGAGTAATATGGAGTTACGAGGGATAGAACAGGGTAAGGAAATTGGTAAGGAAATTGGAGCATTACAAAAAAGCCGTGATGCCATAAAAACAGTTTTAACTGTGCGGTTTGGAGAGATTTCTTCAGAAATTGAAGAGATAATCGGCAAAATGACTAACCCTACTATCTTAGAAGAGCTACTAAAATTAGCAGCTACCGCTAATTCTCTCGCAGAATTTAAGCAGTCTTTGGCAAAAATCAATATCTAGAAAACGGGTTTCTGCGAGAAACCATGAGAAAACGGGTTTCTTTGGTATTTAGAAACCGGGTTTCTTTGAGAACCTATTTAGAAAACGGGTTTCTTTGAGAAACCCGTTTTCTTGTAATAAATGTTAATTTCTGTTACAGGGGTCTTGAAAGATTGGGGATTGTTGAGCTAAAACTGTTAGGAATAAACTTTTGCTGTTAATGTCATGACTTCTACCCTGTTGCCGATTCTTCCTGTTGTTGACGATGTTTTGTTCGATTTTGCTCAATCTGATGGTTTTTGGGCGAATTTAGAAACCGCTTTTGGCACAAGTTATGATGTGGTTAAAGCGACAGAATTACGACAGCAGTGGCAAAGCCGAAATTTTAGTCAACTTCCCCCAATTGAGCTACTCAGTGATGAGGTTTTAGGAACTGCGAATGGTGCATATTCCAGTAGTACGAATAAGATTTATCTATCAGCATCTTTTTTAAATACGGCTTCGTCAGCAGCGATAGTTAATGTAATTTTAGAAGAAATTGGGCATTATGTGGATGCTCAAATTAATCCGGTGGATAGCGCGGGAGATGAGGGGGCAATTTTTGCGGAGTTGGTGCAGGGAAATAGTCTGGATGTGGCAACCTTAGACGCTTTACGAGGAGAGAATGACCAGACAACAATTATAGTCAATGGGGAAATTATTCAAGTAGAACAGGCGGATTTTACGGGTACTAATGGTAATGATACAATTACAGGGACATCTGGAGACGACACTATTAGTCCTTTACGAGGACAAGATAACGTCAATGGTGGGGATGGAAATGACCTATTAATTGTCAACTACTCCAGTAACACCTACGCGGGGACAACCACCTATAAAGCAGGGATAAGTAGCAGTATCTATCTAAGTAGTGGGGATTGGAGTGGTTCTTTTAGTGCCTATACTAATAGCAGTGGTAATTCTGACTACGTTTCCTTCTCTAATATAGAAAGGTTTCAAATTACTGGGACTAATGCTAACGACTACTTTGACCGAGGGGGTTATGGAGTATTTAACATTGATGGGGGGACTGGTACAGACACCATTGGGACTTTAGATTTTAGTAGTTTCACCACTAATTTAACCATTGATAACAGTGGGGGAACCTTCACTGAAAGTAATGGCAATGTGGTCAAAAATGTTGAACGGTTTAATAACCTGACTACCGGAACCGGTAATGATAGTATTAGCTTTACGGGGAGTTTTAATGAAACCATTGCTACCGGAGAGGGAGACGATACGATTAACGGGGGACGAGGACAAGATAACGTCAATGGTGGGGATGGAAATGACCTATTAATTGTCAACTACTCCAGTAACACCTACGCGGGGACAACCACCTATCCAGCAGGAATGAGTAGCTATATTTATTGGAGTGGTGGTGCTTGGAATGGTTCTTTTAGTGCCTATACTAATAGCAGTTGTAATTTTGAACGAGTTGACTTCTCTAATATAGAAAGGTTTCAAATTACCGGGACTAATGCTAACGACTACTTTGACCGGGGAGGTTATGGAGTATTTAACATTGATGGGGGAACAGGTACAGACACCATCGGCACTTTAGACCTTAGCAGTTTCACCACCAATTTAACCATTGATAACAGTGGGGGAACCTTCACTGAAAGTAATGGCAATGTGGTCAAAAATGTTGAACGGTTCAATAATCTGACCACTGGAACCGGTAATGATAGTATTACCTTTACGGGGAGTTTTAATGAAACCATTGCTACCGGAGACGGAAATGATACGATTAACGGGGGACGAGGACAAGATAACGTCAATGGTGGGAACAACATAAATGGTGGGGACGAAAATGACCTATTAATTATTGACTATTCCAGTAACACCTACGCGGGGACAACCACCTTTTCAGCAGGAATAGGTAGCAGTATTTATTGGAGTGGTGGGGCTTGGAGTGGTTCTTTTAGTGCCTATACTAATAGCAGTGGTAATTTTGACCGAGTTGACTTCTCCAATATAGAAAGGTTTCAAATTACTGGAACTAATGCTAATGACACCATCACCACCGGGGGAGGTAATGACATCATCACAGGGGTTAACCCTAACAGTAGCACCCCAGGAAAAGGAGAAATTGATTCTTTAACAGGAGGAGCAGGAAGTGATAGATTTATCCTTGGTGACGCAACTTGGATTGGTTACGATGACGGTAATACAACTAATGCAGGTACTAGCGACTACGCGACAATTGCCGACTTTAGCACCACTGATGATACAATTCAACTACGAGGTGCAAGTAGTGACTATCTCTTAACAGTTTCAGGTTCTAATACTAATCTCTACATCAACAAACCAGGCAGCGAACCAGATGAACTGATTGCTAATATCAGCAATCAAACAGCATTAAGTCTAACTGCTAGTTATTTTAGCTATGTTTCTAGTCCGACTCTT
>NZ_JBHFLL010000340.1:0-5992 GCF_041928595.1 Microcystis sp. BLCC-F209 | reverse complement strand
TTCTAGGTTCTGTGTGATCAGTTTAACTTACAATATGATCGATCAATCTTTGTGTCCTTTGTGTCTTTGTGGTTCGTTCCACTCACTCGCCAGCAGGACTGTATCCTAGAATACATTTTACCCACCAAACCTGGGAGAGCCTAATTTTTTTGTCCCTAGTAATTCCTGAAAATATCTAGCGTTAAAAAGAGAAGATTCTCCGATGACACCGGGGACAAAGAAATGGGTTTATCTTTGGCATCCGGGAAAATTCTGACTATTTCCCCGTCCTTCACTTCCTATCTATCGCCCTGGCAGCATCATCAGCTAAACTGACTAATATCAGTTATTTTAGCTATCAGCATCGAAATTACCCTTATTCTGGCAGTTAAACGCAAGAAGATCGACTAGATTGTTCTTTTTCGGACTGTTAGCGGTTAGGATGTATTACTTGGGGGACGATCGAAATAGATCAAGAAAGTGCGATAGTACAGATAAGAGATCGGGGAAAATTTTTCGGCCAAACCCAAAACTTTTTGACGCTGACGTTCTATGCTGCCTCATATCTTCCTATTTTTAGAGATTTTTGCCCAAGAAAGCGGTATTCAATCCTCTATCAAGGATGTTCTGCCAGCTTATCTCACTTTACCCGATTCTGAGGCGGCCGAGGTTTTTTTACTGCGGGATGCCTCTGATTGTCCTAATCCTTTCAAAAATCAAGGTATTACCTTTCATTACCTGAAAAATAAGTCAGCAACTCTCAGACGCATCCAATTAGCCCTTAAATTTCTGGTTTCTCTCCTCCAGAAACCTCCCCAAAGGGTTTTTTGTGGTCATATAAATTTAGCCCCCCTCACCCGTCTTTACTGTCAAGCTTTAGGCATACCCTACACCGTCCTCACCTACGGCAATGAAGTCTGGGAACCTTTACCAAATTCGCAAAAACAGGCCCTGCAAGCGGCTGCATCAATCTGGACAATTAGCCGTTACACTCGCGATCTTATGTGTCAGGCTAACGCGATCGATCCCAAAAAAGTAGCAATTCTCCCCTGTGTGGTGGATGAAGAAAAGTTTAATTTAGGCAAAAAGTCCTTGACATTAATCAAAAAATATGATAGACAAAATGCCAAAGTTTTATTAACAGTGGCCCGGTTGTGGTCGGGGGATATCTATAAAGGGGTGGATCTTACCATTCGGGCCCTGCCGACAATTCTAGAGACTTATCCCGAAGTAAAATATCTAGTCATCGGACGAGGGGACGATCGCCCAAGGTTAGAAGCTTTAACCAAGCAGTTAGGAGTGGATAAACAGGTAATTTTTGCGGGTTTTGTCCCCAAGGAGGAATTAGCCGACCATTATCGTTTGGCCGATGCTTACGTTATGTCCTCCCAGGAAGGACTCGGGATTGTTTACCTAGAAGCGATGGCCTGCGGTATTACCGTGATTTCTGGAGATGAGGACGGTTCGGCGGAGCCGCTGCAGGATGGTTTGGTGGGGTGGCGCATTCCTTATCGAGATGCCGAAAAGCTGGCCCAAGCTTGTTTAGAAATTTTGCCAGGTCACGATCCACGTTGTCACCCGCAATGGTTGCGTCAACAAACTCTAACTAAATTCGGCAAAAAGACTTTACAAGCAAAATTACGGCAGTTAATCTAATACCTTCTCTATTCATGGACTTCCTCCTCTCTCCCGCCCCCCTTTACCCCCCAATCCCTTTACTGTTACCTCTTGCCTCATCTCAACCAGCAATTTAATACTTAACAGCTTATACTCCCCTATGGTCTCCCCAAAAGATTTTATTAGTCCCGTCAATTCCGAGCAAGAGTTAGTCTATCCTTTTCGGAACTATCTTAACTATCTTCACGCAAAATACTCTGATTTACAGACGGGTCATATCGCCGATTATATTCCGGAATTAGCCCTAGCAGCTCCAGAATGGTTTGGTATTTCGGTAATTAGCACTGATGGTCAGATTTTTGAGGTGGGAGACTGTCAGCAAACCTTTACAGTACAATCAATTTCTAAAGCTTTTGTCTTTGGATTGGCCCTAGAAGATCACGGACGGGAATACGTTAATAGTAAAGTCGGTGTTGAACCCACCGGAGAAGCTTTTAACTCGATTATTCTCGATGAAAAAACCAATCGTCCCTATAATCCTATGGTTAATGCTGGTGCGATCGCTACCACGGATTTAATCACCGGACAGAATGCCACCGAAAGGCTAAAACGTATTTTAGAAATGTTTAAACGCTATACGGGTAGGGATCACGAGATTAATGTCCCCGTTTTTCTCTCGGAAAAATCCACCGGCAATCGCAATCGGGCCATGGCTTATCTGATGCTAAATTTTGGCATGGTTAGCGATAAAATTGAAGAAACCCTCGATCTTTACTGTCAACAATGTGCCATTCTCGTCCATGCTCACGATTTAGCCCTGATGGCTGCTACCTTGGCTAATGGCGGTGTCAACCCCATCACAGGAATACGGGCGATCGATGAACACTACGTTCAAGATGTGATCAGTGTTATGCTTACCTGTGGAATGTACGACGCTTCAGGAGAATGGGCCTATCGGGTAGGATTACCAGCAAAAAGCGGTGTCGGGGGCGGCATTACGGCAGTAGTTCCCCATCACTTGGGAATTGGCACTTTTTCCCCCCTTTTAGATGAAAAAGGCAACAGCATCAGAGGAGTGAAAATTTGTCAAGATATTTCAGAGGATTTTGGTTTACATTTATTTAATGTGGCCAAACCAGAACGAGATTTAAAAACATGGCTTGAAGGTAATAGTTGATAATGATAGCTGTCCCTGGCAGCAGCACCTACCAGCCCTAGAAAATTAATTTGGCTAGAGGTCTGTGGAAAAAATTTCGTAACCCTCTTGACAAAAACAGCAGATGGTGTGTATTATAAGTCTTGTGTGAGGAGTATAAGTTCAGCATAAGAGGAACCTTTGGGGTCGAAACACGGCAAGACTCCCAGAGGTTCTTCTTTTTCACTCCCTTATTGGCTCAAAGTCGGCAATAAAATCAGGTTTTTCCCGATCGCTAGTTTTTTCTCAATTTATCCCTTTTAGGTCTGTTGCTGCTGGCCAAGAGCAACAGGTCAAAATTTTGCCGAAGAAACTGCACAAGAGAAGTGTAATTGCTCGTAAAATTGGGAATTAAGTACAAGGGCAATCCTATGGCAGATAAAAATAACGGTAACGGCGGCTTATTTGTCGTCGGGGTTTTAGTGGGCAGTGCGATCGGGGCAGTGGCGGGTTTATTAGTAGCGCCCAGATCTGGAAAAGAAACCCGTCGAATTCTGCGAAAATCCGCTCGCGCGTTGCCAGAATTAGCCGAAGATCTGACCACGACGGTGCAATTGCAGGCCGATCGCCTATCGGAATCAGCCAGGCGTAATTGGGATGATACTTTAATTAGATTAAAAGAGGCGGTGACTGCCGGAATCGAAGCTAGTCAAAGTCTAGCCACGGACAATCCCTTCCCCGACTCGCAAGAATCCCCCCAGGGCGATAATCATCACTCGAATGACCATTAAATGACCGAACCTATTTTCTGGCTAGGATGTTCTTTACTTTTAGTCGCCGTTAGTTTAACGGCGGTTTTCATCGCCGCTTTACCTGCCCTGCAAGAGTTAGCCCGGGCAGCCCGCAGTGCCGAAAAATTATTCGATACCCTGCATCGGGAATTTCCCCCGACTCTAGAAGCAATTCGCCTGACAGGGGCGGAAATCAGTGAATTAACCGACAATATCGATGAAGGGGTCAAAAGTACCCGCCAAGTTGTCCAAGGAGTCGATCGCAGTCTCGGTAATGCTAAAGCTGGTCTTAGCAAGCTCGATCGTGGCAGCCGTCGCCTCTTGATCGGTTTTAAAGTCGCTTGGAATACTTGGAAACGCAGTTAAGGAGATGGGGAATTATGAAGTGGGAAGTGGGAAATTGGGAAATGGGGGAGTGGGGAGATAGGGGAATCTCAACTAATACCCCAAAACCCTCAAACCCCAACTCTCAACTCCTGAATCCTGATGACCGACTCCTGATAACTGAGTGACTAAAGTTGAGAATTCCCTTAAGATAAAGTAAATAAGTGTAAAGAAACTGAAAGTTAGCCTACACCCTTGCTGAAAAAATTCTCATTGTCTAGAAGTGCTATGCTCAATCGTTTTTGCCGAGGAATCTCGATCGCTCTTGTCATTGGTGTCATTAGCTGTCTGGGTTGGATTATCTGCCCGGATCAAGCTCTAGCGGTAAATAATCCCGAATTACTGCCCAATCAAGCCACTCCGATCGTTGATTTAGCCAATTATCTACCCGCAAAACAGGAAGAGGCATTAATCCGAGATATCGAGACATTTCAAGGGGAAACCGGCTGGAAAATGCGAGTTTTAACCCAATATGACCGCAGCCCCGGCCGGGCAGTGATTAATTTCTGGGGATTGGATGATAAAAGTATTCTCCTAGTGGCCGATGGTCGCGGCGGTAATCTACTATCTTTTAGTATTGGTGATGCCGTCTATGAATTTTTACCCCGCACTTTTTGGATCGAGTTACAGGCCCGTTTCGGTAATATGTATTTTGTCCGGGAAAATGGCGAGAATAATGCGATCGTACAATCCTTGGACACGGTAAAAGGCTGTTTAGTTAAAGGTGGTTGTGCGGTAGTCCCCGGTTTACCGAGGGAACAGTGGATCCTAACTTTAATTACCTCAATTGTCGGCGGTTTAGTCTTCGGTTTTGCTGGTATTCCCCGCAAAGAAGGACAGGTTTTCGCTTGGCAATGGGTTTTAATTGTCTCTCCCCTCTGGTTTATCCTCTTTGTTGCTTTTGGCATCGGACCGGTAGTTACTCGCACCAGTGAATTACTGCCCCTTTTCCGCAATTTAATCGGTTTTGTCCTCGGGATTTTAGTCGCCTATCTTTCCCCTCGTTTTAATTCCCTCAACGCCTCAAAAACCTAAAAATTAGCGGCTTTTAAGTGATCAGTAATCAGTAATCAGTGAAAAGAAAGTAGCGAAGTTTTTACCTATAAATGATAGCTGACGGCAGCCCCTCATGGTTCGATCGATCTAGCTCTGTTACAATTAGGAAAATTGTGGAGTGAGTGAGATAACGTTTATGTGGGTCAATACTCAAAGTGAGATTATTAGCAAGGTTTTGCCGCCAGCAGTACGTCTGTTCTTAAGAACGCAAGTAGAACAGATAGAAGATTTAGAAATGCAGCTGCAAGGTCATGATCGGCAAATTTTGCGCGGTTATATCCCCGGGGTATTTTTAGCCGTAGGAAAAGCGATTTATCAAGGTTTACATCTAGGTAAAGCGCAATTAAGAGGGGAAAATATTCGTCTTAATATCGGGCAGGTTTTGCGAGGGAAACCCCTAAAAATTTTGGAACCTATTCGGGTTAGCGGTGAAGTGGAAATTAACGAGCAGGATTTAAATAATTCGATCGCCTCGACTATTTTAGTTAATGCTTTTGCCGATTTACTAATTTTTTCCCTAGAAAATAACGGAGTTGTTAACGCCAGAGAAATTATCTCACCAGAGCAGTTTAACTGGAAAAGTGTTCTCCTAAATCAGGGTTATTTCTCTCTTCTCGGCTATAGAGAAACAGGTGCAGAAGTAATTTTTAGCGCTGATATTACCTTAAAAGATGCTCGCACTTTAGGGATTAATCCCCGACAATGGCAAGGTTTAGCCCCAGATTTATCTATGGATTTGCAACCTTTTACTGTCGATTTAGGCAAAGATGTGGAGATTAAATCTTTTATTCTCGACGCTCAAACTCTTTTCTGTCAGGGAAGTTTTTTGATTTTACCTTAAAAATAAACGCAATGATCCCGGTGGGTTAACTTAGTTTAACCCACCTAATTAGGGCTTGCTGAATAAAGGTGAAATGTAGGCAAGGTAAGGGTTTTGTGGCTTTTCTCGCGAAACAGGTGCAAGATTTTGAGAGAATCGTGCTTCAAAACCTTGCGTCTTCATCGGCCCGCGTCCTGTAGGGGCGAAGCA
>NZ_JBHFLL010000034.1:0-2888 GCF_041928595.1 Microcystis sp. BLCC-F209 | reverse complement strand
GCTTGACTTAATGGCAATTCTTCAGGAGCAATGTTATCAATTTCATCTACTCCCCAAAGTGGGTAACTTCCATAATCTGCCCAAAGTTTGATTCTGATTGCCATAACTATCATTCCTGAATAAGTTTATTAATTAATCGAGTTGGAGTTGGATTAGCACTCACTAAGTAACCATTATGACTAATTTCTAGAGAAACATACTGAATAATTCCATTGATTTCTACTTGATAAATTATGCGACTTTTTCCTTGTATGCCAATAATTTTCCCCTCACTAATAGCTGTTACAATTAAATCGGGAATTTGTTCTTCAGTAATACCTCTCTGGAGAAAATCTTCTCGATGATTTTCTAGAATATGCAGCAATCCAGAACCTTTGTCACCTGCTTTTCCAGTTTCTAGAAAAACAATTTTCCCGCTAGGATCTTGAGTAATTATGATAATATTTTCTGGGGTATGTTTGATTGCTGCTTTTTTAAGTTCAGCAATCAGGAGTTTTTTCTGATCGTTGTTCGGATTCGACCTCATTGCCGATTATAGCTCAAGATTGCGTAAGTTGATCTAGTTTACTCATCCCTCAATTATACAATAAAACCCCCTCAAGATTGATTGAAGGGGGCATTTATGGTATTTTTAGAGGCAATTTAGCCTATTTTTGTGGTTTCTTTTTCAGTGGATTGAGAGGGTTTTAGTTGGCGTTTGAGGGTTGAAGCTGCGCCGAGGGTGCCGAGGGCGAGGAGGCTGAGGATGGAGGAGGGTTCGGGAACAGAGGTAGAGGTAGTGTTGCCTAAATTGTAACGAAAAGACGCGCCAGACAAGGCGGTATTAGCATCGCCTGCGCTAGGATAAGCAGGGCTACTGGCAGTGACAAACTCAAAAGGAGTAAAGCCAATATTGCTGACGTTGCCACCCGCAGGAAGCTGCCCACCTTCACCATAGGCATCGCCACTTTTATCCAGGCCGTATGCAATTACCGAGTAATCGCCCGGTGCTAAATAGATGGCGTTGGTAAGGGATTTAAAGCGAAAGGAACTTTCTAGTGAAGCACCAGTGCCGCTGGCGATATTGACCGAACCGCCGGTGATGGCTGAGACATTGGCGTTCGCTGCCCCTGCACCTGAGTTGATTTTAAACAGGGTTACATCATGTGACTCTACCAAGCCATCCCCGTCCAAGTCGAAAACGCCCAAGTCTATGACAGTGATGCCCGACCCGGTGACGGTAAATTGGCGACCGATATTAAGCGTACCAGCGACTATCCCCTGAGTTGCTCCAACACCGCCATAGGAGACTATAGCAGCCTGTGCAGTCCCAGTTACCGCCAGACTGATAAGTATTGCGCCCCCTCCCACGGAGTTTTTGACAAGTTTTGCCAATGTCATGGCTAAATTCCTCTTAAAAAATGTATTTTGGTGTGAAAAACCAGACACGATAATACACAATCCCCCCCCCACAACTGTATTAAAAGCTACAATTTAATAAATCTTTATATTTCTCTCCCTAGCTTAGGGGTTGACAGAGCAGGGAGTTTCAGGTGTTTTCCGCTGTTTTACCCCTTCTCAGACGAACTATCCTCTTCCTTGAGTTATTGTGGCGCGGTCTGTCGGATTCGTCTTTGCGTTCACCTCTGTCTCGAAGTTGTTGAAGCGGATTGGCTCTCTTATTCTTTGTGTGATAAGTTTAACTTATATAGGGCTTGCTGAAAAAGTCGCTCAAAGAATTATGCTATTGAGTGCCAATAATTTGTCGTTCAACTGATAAGTTTTACTTGAGTAAAATCACTTTTAACATAATTTTTATCAAAGTGCTGGCGGCATCCTAGTTCTTTTGTTCGCCAAAAAAGCCCAAAAAACTGCCGAAGCAGTCGGGAAAGATTGACAACCAAAAAGGTAAGAGCAATGGACGTTTCTGAAGTTTCAGGTAGTTTTGTCATGCACAGATTTAAACCAAATCTTCTCTTAGCTTGTCCGAATTTCCCTTCTATTGCATTGCGAAAACTCTTGTCCTCTTGAGCTTGTTTTTTTAGTTCAGCGCTTCGATTCTTCGGTGGTCTTCCCAATGGTAATCCACTTAATCTTATCCCTCTTTCCTTACACCATGCCAAGTTTTCTCTGGTTCGATAAATTTTATCGACATGAACGGATTGCTGGCTAACAACCATAAGTCTCTTTAAAGTTTTCTACTTGCGCTTTCAAATCTTGAGATTCATTAAAGTTTTCCCAAGACAAACGGTGTAAAAATACATAATTATCTACACAAGACACCGAGAGCTTTGCCCCAAATTCCGTCGGTTTTCCGGCTTTGCCTCTGACGATAGGACGTACATGAGGTTGACTTAAACTGACGATTCTCTGGTCAACCCTTGTTTTTTTCTCTGACCACATCTCCCGTTGTTGACGAGAGACTTCTTCAATGACTAATAGCAGTTTATATTGTCTTTTACTCAAACAAGTTAACGAGGCTCCTAATTCAATTAGTTGGTCTATATAACCTAAGTTTCTTTGAATATATCCCAGTTGTTGACCAATAGCTTTCCGTCTTTTTTTTTGAGAGAGACGACGTTTCTTAGCGACTTTTAAATAGTTCTTTCTCGCTATTTTTCGGGAAGTTATTGGTTTCTTATTTAGCTTTTCTTTGACTTCCTGATAGAGACAATCTAGGATTTTTTCCGTTCCTTGACGAGCTTGATTTAATAAGCTTTTACGCATCTAAGTTATATTGACAGCATTACCCTTATTTTTAAGTTTTCTACTCCATTTAATAATCAATCCCCCTTCATTTAAAAGCTGATTGACTACTTTTTCCAGTTCTTCTTTATTTTCAAATTCTCGATTAGCTATGTATTCTTTAGCGGAATGCCACACTAATTCTATTAGGTTGTAATCTGGAC
>NZ_JBHFLL010000339.1:0-2893 GCF_041928595.1 Microcystis sp. BLCC-F209 | reverse complement strand
TATTTACAGAGTTTTATGTGTCAACATATCAGCTATGTACACTGGTTTAGGAAAATTGTCTATTCAATCTGAAAAATGGCGTTCTGGGGTTGTCATGTTCTTAAATGTAAAGTTTTGTTACGAGATTCAACATTTCTGCTTTATATATTTTTGCATTCCCCAAGATGTTTTGACGAAAAAGCTTCATTGTAGAAACTACTATTGAGAACATTTTCAATAATTGATTTTTTCTGAGAAAACAAATTACAATTCTTCCCATTGATGAAAATCGATCCTTGTAGCTACAATCTTTACTGGCAAAAGGTTGTAAGCAATGTATTAGTAAAAATTATCAATTGAATGTTAAGAAGTGCGGAAGGTGGGATTTAATCATCCAAGCAGGCAGTTCCTGGCAGCCAATGACCGATGGTTTTACCTTGGTTAAAAGTTGTCTTGACTTCGATGCACTTACTTAACTGGTTTAAATAGCTTCTAAATATTTGCTATCGAGCAGAAATGAGCCTCGATCGAATTTTACACCCCAATAACCCCCCGGCCGGCGATCGATTACCGTGCCTATATCGTCGATATCGAGCAGATCCGGCGGCCGTAACATAGGCATAGGATCGGCGGTTTTCAGGTAAGGGGGAATGGCAATCAGACGGACTTTTCCCCCGATGCTAATTTCACTCATAGTACTGGCTAGATGCGATCGTTACATAACATCCCAACTTAGCATATTTCAAATCATTCTCAAGATAGATTCCCCAGGGAATAGGTGTTGTGTAAGCTGTTGCCATCCTCCTTTGGCGTTGGGTTGGGCTGTTGCCTGACCTAGCGGCGAGGGGATAATCGCAATACGAAATCTGCTAGAGCAATAATCATGAAAATCACTCATAAACTCTTGTTCTCTTCCTGGCTCTTACTGGGTGTCACGGTGGCCCCATCCCAAGTATTGGCAGGACCATTTAACTCCCCCGGTCCCTTTGTCGATCCCAGTGGAAAGGAGGTACCATTTCCCCCTCAAGTTCCAGGAAAGGAGTATTCTGAAGATCCAGACAGGAATGGAAATCCCTTACATACCCCTAATCCTGGTCAAGTAATTGCCTGGGATGGCACAGGTGGGACAACCAACACGAGTAACTTTTTAACTCTTTGGAATCCTCAATCTGGCATTGCAGCACCCGATCCTTTCCAAGTCGATGCCTTGGCTAACCGGAAGGATTTACTCTTCTATGAAGTGATCGAAGATTTAGTTCCACTCGTGTTTTCGACTGGGTTGCCCGGAGGACCGCGCACGGCTTTCGATAACTACATCTTCTATGAACGTCCTAACCATAAAGTACTTTTGCCTTTCCCGTACAAAGAGATAGGAGTGTGGGCGACACCAGCACAAATCAACCAAGTTGAACCAAATAACGTAGAAGGTTTAGAACTTTGGGCACCTGTTCAAGATCCGACAGTGCCTTTAGAAGATAGAGTCAACAGTGTACTGCTAAACGGTCCTGAACTACCTGTAGATGATGCTAACCGTTACTCCCTTTTGGGCGATCCTCTGGGATGCAGTGTATTCAAGAGTAATGGCGATTGTCTCTTCCTTAAAGCGGATATCGCCGCTGCAATCACTCCTCTTTTTCCCGGTTTAGATATCACTGATGCGAAGATTGACCTTGATGGACTGATGACATGGGAAAACGACATCCTCTTTAGCCTCAAACCAATCGATGGAGATAACGATGCCATTATTACTGACAACGATCCCTCAAAAGACTTAGATGGTGGGGAGATCTTTGTTTGGCTATCAACTGAACCTTCAGCGAAGTTTCTCATCCACGGTGGACACGTCTGGGATACAGCTTTCAATGTCAAGGACACAGTAGAGTTCTGGACGGGATTAGAGGTAAATGAGAACATTGACGCACTCGAAGCTGTCGCCGTTCCCGAACCCTCTACATTCCTCAGCTTATTAACCCTCGGCACTCTCGGTGCAGCTTCAACCCTGAAGCGCAAACTAAAATCATCCAAAACATCAGAAAACTAAACCACAAAAGTAGGCTAAATTGCTTACCAAAGTGTAATTAATGTCCCTTCATTCAGTCAGTTGAGGGGGTTTATTGTATAATAGGGACATAATTAAATCAAGAGGATTTTGGTTATGCAACAGGTGACGATTGAGCTACCCACCACCATAATTAATGCTCTAGCCGCCTACAATCAAGAGCATAAGGTATCTTCTTCTGATACAGTACAAACGGCTATAGAATCATTTTTAATAGCGAAAGGCTATTTATCCAAACCGAAAAAATCTTTTCACTTATCTCCCGCACCCAAAGGAAGTGGCTATACTGACACATCCATCAATCATGACGCTGTTTTAGCCGAATTTACTCTGTCCCATAAATTACCTCGATTACATAACAATCACATTTAGGAACTATTCTGACTTCTGCTAAGTACCTAAGCAAAATTAATTACACATATCTAACCACCTCTTGCCTCTTGCCTCTTGCCTCTTGCCTATCTTCACTAGGAAATTAATTTTGCACGACTACTTATGCGCTCCTCTACTCTTGTCGGCAAGGCAATTGAAGTCCGGTGATAGTTTGACTATTCCTTGCCTAAGACCTACTTTGCTTATAGCTTGAATCGTGTAAACTAAGAGATTTCGTCCTTTTTTTGGCTCCTTATAGCCAGGGATTTTGGGTTTTCCCAGAAATTTATCGGGGTGACTTTTAAACTCCGATGAAGCGGCAAAAAATGATTGCCAGTTCCGGTCTAATCCTCTTAAAACTTGTTGGGAAACTTTAGCGGGTAAAGCTTGATACTGTTCTGTCTTTTTCATCAGAGAGGCCATCTGATTATAGGTCAAATAGCCATGACCATAAATGAAGTTTTGTCGGATTAAATAATTGGC
>NZ_JBHFLL010000338.1:0-1577 GCF_041928595.1 Microcystis sp. BLCC-F209 | reverse complement strand
ACTAGCTTCATATCTTGATTATACCTGATAACGTTCTTAAAATCTATCGGTGGCCAAAGTTACTTATTTTAGCTATCTAGCTACAGAAATGAGTAGCTTTAAAAAGCTTTAGGTAGGTTTTTGGTTTCTGTGGTTAACCCCGATCCTCGTTTTAGCTCCCTCTCGAAAATCTATTGCACCACAGCCTTTAGTCACCTTCATCCCGATCATGTAAATTTTCCGCTACAATCGAGAGTACTAAGACTCAGGCAATTGTAAAGTAATATTAATGATAGATTTTAATACCCTCGCTGAATTTTCCCGCAACTATTGCGTCTCGATTTGTGCCTTTTTAGTACCCGCTAACTTAGTAACCACCCTTTTAACCGTTCTTTTTCTCTATTTCGGTCGTCCTACCCGTCAAATCTTCCCCATTGCTTCCCTAGCTTTGTTGTTCGCTGTCACCATGTTTCTCCACGTCGCCACCTGGTTGATGATTGGTGTGGTTATGGCCCCCACTTTTATCCTCTTTGGACTAGGTTTAACCTGTTTTCTGATCAATTTTCAAGCCATCAGCGATCGCCAAAGTTTGGAACAGTTATTACACACTGGGGTTAGTCGTCTGGCCCGCTCTTTCAACTAAGGAAAAGCGCCAAGACTTCCCCCTTCCCACTTCCCCCATAGTCGAACCAATAGGCTAATCTTGATGCGTCCAAGAGCGATGGGCCAGACGCAAACCCCAATCGAGCAGATAACCAATCGCGCCAATAACGAGAATCACCGCCATCAACTCTGAATAAGCGAGTCGATCGCGTGTATCGAGAATATAATAACCCAAACCCGCACTAACCCCCAGCATTTCCGCCGGGACAAGAACGATCCAGATAATACCTATAGCCAAACGGAAACCAGTTAGGAGATGGGAGAGGATCGCAGGCAGAATAATCTGGAAAACCGTTTCCCCTCGGGTAGCACAGAGACTGCGGGCTAAAGTCAACCAAGAGCGATCAACCGCATTAACCCCGGCAGCCGTATTGAGAAGGATCGGCCAGATAGCCGCCACCGTCAGCAAAAAATACACCGGTAGATCACCAATTCCCAAAACCATCACCGCTAAAGGCATCCAAGAAAGGGGCGAGATCATGCGTAGAAATTGAAATACAGCCGACAAAGCCGATTCAAGGGAGCGATACAACCCGATTAATACCCCCAACGGCACACCGATGGCACTAGCGAGAACCAAGCCCACAATAACCCGGCGGCAACTGGTGAGGATATGGGGCATAATCTCCCCCCCAACAAAAAGACGTAATAAAGCGACAAAAGATCGCTCAGGGGAAAAATCATTTAAAATCGGGTTTGAGTGCCATAGAGGACTGGTAAATAGCCACCAGAGCAATAATCCAAAACCGATACCCCATAAGGGTAGTAAAGCTCTTGGCGGGGAGGTCAAAGATTGGGGAGCATCTCACTTACGCGATAAGTAATTATACTTAGCCTAAAAGCCACTCTTAATCGTGTCTTGGAACGAAATAGAGGCTTTTAAAGACTGCGTACATGGAGAATTAAAACAAGAATTACCCTCGAAAAGCCTATTT
>NZ_JBHFLL010000337.1:0-19653 GCF_041928595.1 Microcystis sp. BLCC-F209 | reverse complement strand
ACTAATAAACTCTATGCTCAAATTGGCAATAATAACCCCACTGTCATCAAAAATGGTGCCACTCAGATTACCACAAATACCTATCCTGGTTGGCAAATCTTAGCCGCAGAAACCGTTAATGGAATTAACCAAGTCCTCTTGAGGAATACATCACAAAACCTTCTATATATATGGAATTTAGATAGCAATTGGAATTGGCAATCTTCCCAGGGAGGGTGGGGATTAAACTCAACCCAAGCTTTCAACCAAGAAACCAATTTCAAACAAGACTTTAATGGCGATGGATTCATCGGTCAACCCTTCACCCCAATCGAAACCTTCGGTAACACCAAATTAGTCCAAGATGCGACTAATAAACTCTATGCTCAAATTGGCAATAATAACCCCACTGTCATCAAAAATGGTGCCACTCAGATTACCACAAATACCTACCCTGGTTGGCAAACCTTAGCAGCAGAAAACGTTAATGGAATTAACCAAGTCCTTCTGAAAAATACATCACAAAATCTTCTATATATATGGAATTTAGATAACAATTGGAATTGGCAATCTTCCCAGGGAGGGTGGGGATTAAACTCAACCCAAGCTTTCAACCAAGAAACCAATTTCAAACAAGACTTTAATGGTGATAATAAGATTGGTAATCCCTTACCCATTATCGGGTCATCAGAAAATAATATTCTCAGTGGTACTCTGGACAATGATATTCTAATTGGTGGCTTAGGTAATGATACTATAACAGGGGGTGCGGGTGGCGATCAATTCACCTTCAACAACCGCAATGAAGGGATTGACACAATTACTGATTTTCTCTCCAGTCAGGGGGATAAAATTGCTGTCTCTGCTGCGGGTTTTGGCGGTGGTTTAGCCGCAGGAGTTGCGATTACAGCCGCTCAATTTGTGTTAGGAACAACTGCATTAAATGGCAGCAATCGCTTTATTTATAATACAATCACTGGAGGATTATTCTTTGATGGGGACGGGACAGGTACACTAGCAGCCATTCAAATTGCAATTCTTAGTTCTAAACCCAGTATTTCTGCCTCTGATATACTTGTATTAGTTTAATCTTAATACAGCTTGTAGGGTGCGTTAGACGGCCAAAAATTGCTGCTTTGACTGGAAGGTGACAATCCGTAGTAACGCACCACCTATCATCGACTGTGATTGTGTGATGGACTATGATTGAAGTAACGCACCACCTATCATCGACTGTGATTGTGTGATGGACTATCATTGAAGTAACGCACTACCTATTATCAACTAAGTAGCTGGTTACAATTAAAGATAAAATACAAAGAATCAGAAGCCTGTCCCACTATCTAAGTGGGTAGAATTAAATATCAGATGAACGTAGTTTGGTTTGAAGCATGAAACCCAACGCCTGCTCATGTTAAGCTTTTCACGACTACTTATAGTTAATCATGTATTTCTGGCAATTTCGTGTTTATCAGCGTCCTTTGCTGCATCCCCTACAAACCCATCACGGACTATGGGAAATTAGGGAAGGAATTATTATTCGCTTAGAAGCGGAAGATGGACGTATTGGATGGGGAGAAATTGCTCCTTTACCTGAATTTGGTTCGGAAACATTATCGGCAGCAATATCATTCTGTCAAAGTCTCGAAAATCCCCTATCAATAACTTCAATTTTTTCTATTCCCGAACAATTTCCCGCTTGTCAATTTGCCTTTGAATCAGCTTTAGAAGATTTGAGTATAGAGAATCAATCAAGAGAATTAGAACCGAAAAAATATAGTTATTTATTACCCACTGGTGCGGCAGTATTTCCCTGTCTGGATGATATTTTAGCCGCTAATCAAACTAATACTTATAAATGGAAAATTGCAGTTAATTCTCTCAAGCAGGAGTTAAACTTATTTGAAAAATTAATTGATCGATTACCCAGGAACATTAAATTGCGTTTAGATGCCAATGGGGGATTAAGTATTACTGACAGTAAAATCTGGTTAAAAATTGCCGATGAATCTAAAATAATTGAATTTATCGAACAACCTTTACCCCCGTCTCAATGGTTAGAAATGTTGCAATTAAGTCAAGATTTTACCACGGGGATTGCTTTAGATGAATCGGTGGCCAATCTTCGACAAATAGAGGAATGTTATCAACGGGGATGGCGAGGAATTTTTGTGATTAAACCTGCTATTACTGGTTCAATACAAGGGTTAAGAAATCTCTGGGAAAAATATCCCTTAGATTTAGTATTTTCCTCGGTTTTAGAAACTAATATCGGCAGAAAATCCGCTTTACGTCTAGCACAAGAATACCCCAGAAAGGAGCGAGCTTTAGGTTTTGGTGTGCAACAATGGTTTAATGATAGTGACCCCGATTGGTTGGAAAAACTGTGGACGACATCAGCAAACAATTAGCATATCTCAGTCAAAAAAATTGGTTATATGGATACAATAGCCAGAAATTTTATCAATTATATAAGTCCTATTGTCAGAAATTTATCGCCGCAGATAATCCTCGATTAACTATACTGCTTGCTGAAGGCAATCCCCTTAAATTCTTAGCGATATTCTTGGCTGCCGTCAGGGTCAAAAGTTGCCTATTTCTAGCTAATCCCGACTGGAAAACTAACGAATGGCAGCAGGTTTTCTCTCTGATTCAACCCGATTATGTTTTTGGTGAAAATATAAAGGTTTTTAACCATAATTCTTCTCCTGTCAATCCTTTGACTAATTCTCTGATGATACCCACAGGGGGAACCTCGGGAAAAATTCGCTTTGCTATCCATAACTGGTTAACTTTAACTGCTTCTGTTAAAGGTTTCTCTGAATATTTTCAAGTCAAGCAGGTTAACTCTTTTTGCCTACTGCCCTTATATCATGTTAGTGGTTTAATGCAGTTTCTGAGAAGTTTTTTAACGGCGGGAGATTTTGCTGTTATTCCTTACCATAAAATCAAACAAAAGCGCATAAATAATCTCAATCTTCAAGATTATTTTATCTCTTTAGTCCCCAGTCAATTACAATTCTTTCTAGAAAATGATCCTCGCTGGTTAGCCAATTTTAAAACAGTTTTCCTAGGAGGTTCCCCTGCATGGCCATCTTTATTAGAAAAAGCTAGAGAATATAATATTTCTCTGTCTCCCACCTATGGAATGACAGAAACTGCCTCACAAATTGTCACCCTTAAACCAGAAGATTTTCGACGAGGCAATAATAGTAGTGGACAGGTATTACCCCATGCTCAGATAAAAATTAATCCCGATAACCAGAAGATTATTATTGAAGCAAAGTCTTTATTTTTAGGCTATTATCCCCATCTTAATCAAGCAAGCTACTTCGAGACCGATGACTTAGGTTACTTGGATGAAAGTGGTTATTTATATATCATTGGTCGGGATAGTCAAAAAATAATTACCGGAGGAGAAAATGTTTATCCTCTTGAGGTAGAAACTGCCATTAGACAAACTAATTTAGTTAAAGATGTGGTGGTTTTAGGGTTGCCAGATGTCAAATGGGGACAGATAATTGTCGCTTTTTATGTACCCGCTAACTCTCAGATAAACCAGACAATTATTCAATCCCAGATTAAAGATAAATTAGTCAATTATAAGCTGCCGAAACATTGGATAAAATTACCAGAGATACCAAAAAGTCCCCAGGGTAAGATTAATCGAACCACTTTAATTAAATTAGCTGAAACTTGTTTTGACACCGAGTCAAACCCCGGACGATAATTATAGCAGTTATCTTAATGGTGAGTTATGAGGGGTTCCTTTTGGGGAGACTCCGAGACGATATAATCGGGTAAAATGGCTATGGGTGCTAATCCCAGCAGATTTAAATTAGGTTTATTTTCCAAAATTAGAGTGACTGTTCCAACATCTGACCGTGTTCTTTAAGCCATTGCTTGGCCTTATCCATAGTAGCAATTTGCGACCTGATAATCTGCCAAAATCGTGGAGTGTGGTTCGATTCAATCAGATGCGCTAACTCATGAACTACCACATAATCAATTACGAACATCGGGGCTTTGATCAATCGCCAGTTAAAGTTAACATTGTCTTGGGGTGTACAAGAACCCCAGCGATATTTGCTATCGGTAATTTTAGCCTGATTAAACCTGACACCAAGCTTTTTAGCATAAAGGTTGACACGAGGAAGTATCTTCTCTTTTGCCTTCTGAATGTACCAATCTTGAAAAATCTCGCCACCATTCTCTGTTAGTGCCTTTGGTACTCGAAAGCGATTGTTAATAAACTTTATTTCTGTCTGATCATCAACCAATTCTAAACGATAGTAGCGCCCTAAATAAAGAAGCGACTCGCCATTAACCAGTTCCTTACCAGGAGGATGAAGTGGGACTTGATACTTCTGCTCGTGGTGAATTTTTTCATAGAGCCACTGCTTGCGTGACTCTACTATTTGCTGGATCTTATCGGGATGAGTACCAGTAGGCACTCTGACGACGATCGAGCGATCACGTTCCACGGTAATGGTCAGGGTCTTACGACTGGAAGAATAAATGATTTTATAGTCAAGTTTCATATTAAAAGTCGCTCAATTTTACTCGATTCAGCCTAAAAAATTCGGTCGTTATTTTTCTCTGCTATTTCCATCACCCGCGAGATAATCTGTTCTCGATTGTCCATAAGATTGGGAATTTGGAAAAAGTCGGGAGAGAGTAACACTTTTTGAATCTCTGCCCTAAGTTTCTTGCGAGCGGGAATGCTCTCCCAAAAGCTAGTTAATTGTAACTCCTGCTCAACAACGGTAAATACCTGTTGAGTGAGAGCGACCATCTGAGAAACCATATCGTCAGTTAATGCCGCTTCTCCAAAACACTCCCGTTTGAACATCCGAAAGAAGGGCAGCTGCTTTTTCCTGTCCAGTCCGTAGGTAGGCTCATTTTTTGCTTCTCTCGCCTTCTGGCGTAGTTTTTCCAGTTCTTGGTAAATCTTGTCCCAATTGTCTTTAAACTCCTCGAAGATGGCTCTCAGTGCTTCAGAAAAGGAGGCTTGCAGTTCGGGATCGTCCACCAGATCGATCTCGATATAGTGGCGGAGAGCGTGTTCGATTGCGGCGGCCTTTGTTTTGACTCGCTGGTGTTTCTGGACATGACTCTCAAAGTCCTTATCCAAGATCGAGATCGGTTTAACTTTCTCGTCGATTCCCCTTGATTGCAGATACTGGTCGGTCAGGGCCCGCAGCTTGGGTGGGATTCCCCTCATACTCAGGCGCTCGTCGCGGAAGTGCTTCCCCGCTAGTATATTCACTGCGGTGAGAGATTGGTAGTCTCTCATATAGTTCAAGGCCTCCTTGGCGGGATAGACCAAGTTAAGGCTGCGGGTCAGCTTCTTGAAGGCCAGCATGAACTCGAATCGCACATCCTCGTCATAGAAGAGGTCGAAAAAGGCATCTTGATCGTTCAGGTCGGTGAGTCCATGTTGCTTCAAGAGTGCGAGGATTTTGCGGTGGTCATCCTCAAGCTGACGGATCTCGTCCTCGGGAAAACTTAAGGTTTCCTCGATTTCTTGCTGCTCCCGCTCGTCGTAGTTATCAATAGCTCGCTTCAGGTGGTGGCCGATGCCTACATAGTCCACGACAAAGCCTTTATCCTTGTTCGCACCGCCGACTCGGTTGACACGGGCGATCGCCTGTAAGAGGTTGTGGGCCTGGATGACCCTATCGAGATACATCACCTGCTCTACTGGGGCATCAAAGCCAGTCAGTAGCATATTATTGACGATGACAATGCCCACATCTCCAGTAATCCCCTCATCCCTTGCGTCAAAGGGCAGTTTAAAGCTTTTAATAGTAGTATCGTGGCGGGTGGAGTTGCTGTATTGCTTGAGGTGGGGTAGGTCATTATGACTGCTGGAGATGACCACATCGGTCTTAAGTCGCTTCAGGCGATCGAGGTTAAGCCGGTGGGGATTCCCCTGCTCCAATTTGGCAATCTCCTCGGCCAGGGCAGCATCTAAATGCTCTTTGTACCGCACCGCCGCCTCCCGGGAAGTCGCCACCACCTGGGCCTTGTAGCCGTTGGGAAAGATGCACTGGAGATAGTGCTGCACCATATCCTTGGCTTTAGCGGCGATGGTGGGATGGGCTTCTAGGTAGGCATCCCGCGAACCATGGCCCAAAATCTGCAGCCGCTCTTGCAGGTTGTACTCACTGAAGACATCGGCAAAAGCCGCATCCATAGCTGTCTGATCAGACACCTCGGCGTTATGGGTGCGCCCGGTGTAAACAATTTCTAGGGTCACGCCGTCCTCGATGGACTGGCCCATGGTGTACTTGTCGATGTAGTCCCCGAAAACTTTCTCAGTTTTGTCGATGGGGGTGCCGGTGTAGCCAATACGGGAAGCGTAGGGGAGAGCTTTGTCGAGGTTTGTCCCCAGCAGGCTGTACTGAGAGCGGTGGGCCTCATCGGTCATCACCAGGATGTTGCTGCTCCGGTTTAGCTCCGGGAAGGTCTCCCGCAGTTCCCGCTCTTGGAATTTGTGGATCATGGCCATGACCAGATCCGAGGAGTCGCTGCGAAGTAGTTCCTTCAGTTTGGCGATGCTATTGGCGGGCTTAACGGTAAAGCCAACACTTTGACCGGTCTCGGCGAGTTGCTGCTCTAGTTGGGTGCGATCGCTGATAAATACCACTTTCCACTGGGAAAGGTTGTTATGGCGGTACATGGCCCGCACCATGAACATCATGGTCAGGGACTTACCTGACCCCTGGGTATGCCAGATAATGCCGCTGCGCTCCCGGGGGGTTTTGCCCTCTAGGAGACGCTCCACGGCTTTCTTGACGGCACGAAACTGCTGATAACGCCCGACGATTTTGATGGTTTCTCCCTTGTTGTTGATGGAGAAAAGGGTGAAGTTGCGAATAATCTCTAGGAGGTTATCGGGGGCAAACATTCCCGCCACCAGTCGCTGCTGGTCATTGGGGGAGCTAATACCGTGTTCTAGTTCTTCTAGGGTGCGGGGATAGGGGTCAGCCCAACGGAAGAAGTATTTTTCGGTGTGGGTGGTAATGGTGCCAAATTTTGCCTGATTGCGGCAGGTAGCTACGACAAACTGGTTATAGAAGAAGAGGGGGACATTTCCCTCGCCCTTAGCGCCGCGCTGTTCGCTGTAGCGGAGGAGTTGCTCGATCGCCTCGGCAATGGGTTCTTTGACTTTGGGAGATTTACATTCAATGACCACCACTGGCAGCCCATTGAGGAAGAGGACAATATCGGGGATGATGTGGTTTTCTGTGCCTAGAATCCGCACCTTAAACTGGCAAACGGCGATGAAGCGGTTGTTATTTGGGTGGTCAAAGTCGATAAACCTGACGGTGGGGCTTTTTTCGCCTGTTTTACGGTTCTCTGAGACGCTGGTATTCTCCTGAAGCAGTTTAAAGACGTGGCGGTTATTTTCCAGTAGGTTGGTGCTGGGGAAGTTGGCGGTGAGTTGTTTGATGGCTTCTTCTATTTGGTCGGTTTCTAGCCAGGGGTTGATGATTGTAAGCTGTTCTCGCAGCACTGGCAGCATCACCACCTCGGTAAAGCTTTCTCTAAAAGTATCCTGTGGTTTTTGTTTTGTCTCTAAATCCAATATTTCCCAATCTAAACCGTACAGTTGGTCAAGTAAGGGCTTTTCGACCCCGTTGCGCTCATCGAGTTTGATAGGTTGAGGTGTTTTGTTCATGACCAGATAACCTTTATTTAACTGTATTTATGAGGTTTTTCGTCTAAATCTTCTTGAGGGAACAGGGAACAGGGTTAAATTGTACTTCTCTGATAAGTAGCTGGTTATAATTAAATTTAAAATGGATTTTAGGTTCGATCCCCCCTTCCCCCCTTGATAAGGGGGGTGCCGATCCCCCCTGCCCCCCTTGATAAGGGGGGTGCCGATAGGCGGGGGGATCCCCCTTAATAAGGGGGGCATCTGATAATTTTTAACACCTAGCCACTTATGAGAAACGCTATAATAGGTTATTATACATAAAAAATATTTAAGCATTAACGGATATGAACAACCAACTGGTTAAAACTTTAGCACAAATTATTAGATCCCTTTCTGAAGAAGAAAAACAACAACTAGAAAGAGAATTAACATCTAATGGAGCAATAGAAGCAATAAAAGACTATCAAAAATTATCTTTTTGTCAAACGGCTACCCCTGAAGAATGGATAAAAGCTTTTGAAGAATGGGCAGAAAGTCATAAAGATAAGAATTTTCCCCAATTATCTGATCAAGATATTAGCCGAGAAAGTATCTATGGAGAACGGGGTTAAATGTCTTATACTAAATCCGTTGAGTAACGCACAGAAAACGGGTTTCTCCGAGAAACCCGTTTTCTACTCATCAAATGTCACGCTCTGACAGCAATCTCTGCATTTGAATCTGATTTATTCCCAATATTTCCCTTGCTGTCCCTAGACTGATTTTATTTTGCTCAAATAGGGAAATAGTTGTTTCTCGCAAAGTGTCAGTATTGCTATCTTCTAAGATGATGACGCGGATCTGTTTACCTTCCCATTCAGAAGAATATTCGGCGGGAATGCTGACTATTCCGTTTTTTAGGATGGTTTTAAATTCGATCGCTTGCATGGTAAATCTATGGGCAAGGGAGTTATGTTTAGTTTAGCGAATCGTCTGATATCGAGATCATGGGATATAGATCGCCTGAGCAGTTTGGTGACTTGGCGAGGTCAATCAGGGCGTTACGATATTTTTTGATGCCACGCCGAGCGATTTCCATTTTTTTGGCAAAGTCTGGGTATATGTTTAAGTTTTTGTGATTTGTGGGTGTTTGCTCTGGTTGCATAGGTTTGACCGATGAATCAATTTGCTGCTGTTTTTTGGTTGAGGAGGTCGGTAACTCGAACTTTGCCAGTCAGTAGGTCTTGCATCAGTCCGGTTTTTAATATTTTCAATTTCTCTAAAGATAAAGTTTCTCTTTTAATTAATGATTGATGTTGATCTAAAGTTTTAGATATTTTAACTTGTTCATATAACATTGGCTTTGCAAAATTAAGAGATGCAATTTCACTTTGAAATAGATTAGGCTGTGCCGCTTGACGTTGACTAATTTGTATTTGTGTTTGAAGCAAATCAGATTGTAGAACCCATTCAGCAAATCGAGGCTGAATCTCGGACTTATTTAGTTTGACTAATGCTGCACTTCTCACCAATACGCACTTTAACCATGTGGGAACCTCACACACACGTCCAATAGTTCCTGAACAAGAAATGAGAATATCTCCTGATTCTGGATAGCATCGTCTAATCATTCTCTGATATTCATATTCAGGCACATAGTCAACATCTGACAGATCAATACTTCCATTTAAAACGTTCCTTGCACTTAATAGAAAAATGCCGTCAATACTTCGCTTAGGTGTGTGGTGATCACCATCTGTAATCTTGATCGAAATATCATTAATTGTTTTCACCTCCCACTCAACCGGAATCCTTCCAAGCGGTGAATCCTTAAACTCATGGGTTTCTTCACTGCGAATATTGCCATTTTCATCAATTCCTTTGGTGAGCAAGTCCTGCATTAGTCCGGTTTTGATGCGCTGCTGCTTGGCAATTAGGGCTTCGGTTTGCTCAATCGCGCGGTCTATTGTTGAGAGGATGGTGGCGATTTGGGTTTGTTCTTTAATTGGGGGCAAAGGAATGTGCATTTTTTGTAAATGCGTCGGTCCAACGTTAACTTGAGCACTTCCTTGTGTTTGAAGCTGATGCTGTATTTTGAAGTGAAAAGACTCCAGAAAAAATTTTATGTAATTATTTGCTAACCTTTTTTCGTCTTGAGTCCTAAATCGGATAGTTGAAGTATTAAGTAGCAAAGGTAAATCTTCATCAAAAATAAGGGCGATTTTTCCTATTGTTCCTGAACTTGAAAAAACCCAATCATTTACATCTAATTGAAAGTGTTTATACTCACCATTTCCCAATTTTTGAGATATAAATTGACATGAACTTCTATCAATTCGACCATTAACAAAACAACGAATATTAATGAATGGAATTCCTTCTTTTGTGAATTTATCACTTGTGATACCTGGACCTTCTTGAAAAAAGAGAACTTCAGGAAGTCTCAATAATTCCCAATCTGCTGGAAACTGCCCAGTAAGCTCATTCATAACAAATACCTCAACTTAATCAAAAAAACATTTAAAAACTCAAGAGTTCCTTATCTCACTTTGATATTCTAAAGGATCGATAGTTAGTTGAATGCTACCCGCATAAGCTGCGAGTGCTTTAAAAGACTCTGTACTATCTTCCTGTTCACTTTCCTGCAATAATGCCTCAATTTTTTGCCAATCTTGGTAATTAATAATTACCGCCACTGGCTTCAGATTTTCATCTGTGACAAATTGCTTTTTAATAGACTGCATAACCTGCTCCTAACTGACTTAATTTATTCCCTATACCCTAGTTTAACCAAAAACTCATTTAATTCTCCTAAAGTCTGCTCTCGCTGGGCCTCCATTTCCTGACTTGATACCGCATACTTATCCCAAAGATTCTCAACCTTAGCGACAAGTCCCCGCTTTTCCCCATTCAAGTAACGATTAAGCTGCTCCGATACCCAATCATAGAGCTTTTTTAGAATCAATTTTTTCGCTTCTTCATCCCTTAACTGTCCTCCTATTTCAGTCAGTAATCCCTCAGGATAAGATAATTTAATCTCCAAGGCTTTCTTATCCTTATTAAGCGCGTTAATCTTGGCCTTTTCTTCCTTTTTACTTGCATTTAACCCCATAAGCTGATTTTGTACCTGCTCAAGTAATTCAACAGTTTCAGCCTTAAATTCCTCATCCCCAACCCGTTTTAAGCGCAGCTTTAACTCAAGCTGACTCTGCTTTTCTTTAAGTGTATTCTTAAGTAACTTGATCCGGTTCTCAATGTCAGTAATAACATTGTATTCTTGTTGGTAATATTGGCGCTCTCTGGCTGCTGAATCGCCCTGGGATTGCTTCAGGTCATCTATCAACTCTTTAAGCCATTTCTTAATCGATGCGGCGCTAACAGTTTCTTCCTCTTCTGGTTCATAATTCGCCACCTCTTGCGCTGATTCCACCGCTTCGCTTAACTCCCCTTGGACTGCACTAATCTTACTTTCCAGTTCCTCAATTGCTGCCTCTTCCGCCTGAAAAAATGCCGCTAATAAATACTGATCAGGGATAAGAGTATGATGCCAGCCAGTGTTAATAATAGTCTTTAGATCATAGCGAATCTGCTGCCACCAGTTAACAAACACCCCCGCCGATTTAAACTCATCTAAAACCCCCAAAGGAATCAGCTGCTGTTTGAGGCTGCTCAGTAATTGCTGCCGCACTTGGGGCATAATATTATTCCCCTCCAACTTGGCAAAATCATCCCGCGCTTCTCGCCACCAATTTTTAAGCGTAGTATAGTGGTCGCTTATCCTTGCTTGTAAATCGGGATTAGCTTCCAGATTCTCTTTAATAGCGGCTTTCGTGGCAATTTCTGGGCAAAAACTAGCATAGCCGGGGCGTAGGGGCTTAAATAGGGTATTTGTATTGATGCCAAACTTAGCAAAAGTATCCTGTTGTGCGGCAATTTCAGCCTGCGGAATACCCCCCATCAAGTGAGCTTTTACATCCTCCGGTTCCGGATCTGGCGTATTATCCACATAGCGGCGAATATTAAGATTAAAGTCGTGTTTTTCGACAATTTCCGACTTATCTACCAAGCGGCTATATTTGGGATATTCTCGCTTGTGGGTGAAGACATAATCGATCTTTTCAATGTCTTCGGGGCGCAATTTATTCTGGTTCTTTCCCTCAGCATATTCTCGATCGGCATTAATAAAAAGGATTTTATCGCGTAATTCATCAGGTTTATTTTTATTCACCACCAACACACAGGCCGGGATACCCGTGCCATAAAATAACCCCGGGGGCAAACTAATAATCGCCTCAATCAGATCATCCTCAATTAAGATCTCTCGAATCAGCTTCTCTTTCCCCCCCCGAAATAGCACCCCATGGGGCATGATAGTGGCCATGTGGCCGTCGGGTTTAAGACTGGCAATCATGTGCTGGACAAACATCAGATCCGCCTTTTTCCCCTTTTCCGGGCAGAATTCGCGAAAGCGGTTGGTAAACTTGAGATTAGCCCGGCTGTAATCCTGGGAAAAGGGCGGATTAGCCAGAACTCGGTCAAACTTGCGAATCTGTCCGTTTTCTAAAATGAGCGGATCTTCGAGAGTATCCCCGTTTTCAATGGTGAAGCGGGTGATGTTGTGGAGGATCATATTCATATTACAAATTGACCAGACCGTACCATTAGAATCCTGTCCGTAGAGTGCCAGATTCTGGGGGTTTTGCCCCTGTTCCTCCACATATTGATAGGACTGGATAAGGAAACCGCCCGACCCCACGGTAGGGTCATAGATAGTATGGCCCGCTTGGGGTTTAACCAACTGTACCAACAGCCGCACCACCTCGGCCGGCGTGTAAAATTCTCCCCCTTTCTTCCCGGCACTATCGGCAAAGTATTTGATTAGGTACTCGTAGGCTGCACCCAATAGGTCGGGAAACTCAAAATTATCGTTGACCAGCACAAATTGGGGCTGATTGAAATGATCTAGTAAATCCTTCCATTTTTGGTCAGGTATCTTGGTTTTGCCCTTGGTGGCATTAAAATCGATGTTATTCTTCAGCACTCCCGCCAAGGCATCGTTAGCATCCTCTACCGCCGCTAATGCCTTATTGAGCATATTGCCGATGTCCTGCTTAAGGTGTTTGAGCGGCGGGACTTCCTGGCCGTTTTCGTCGCGCCAAGATTGATGCCAGCGAGCGCGAGGAGGTACGAAAAATGTTTCTCCATAGGAGGTTTCGCCTTCTAGGAGTTCGGCCAGCAGCGACGGGTCTGGGATGTGTGCATATTGTTTCTTGAGTTGCGCTTGCTTGCGCTCAAACTCGTCTGACAAGCGTTTGAGGAACAACATCCCAAAGATAAATTCTTTGAACTCGGAAGCGTCCATTTTGCCGCGAAGAATGTCCGCCGCCTTAAATAGAAAGCCTTCGAGTTGACTGAGAGTGATCTTTTCTTGTTTCATCGTTAGTTAAGTTAAGTAGGTAGGCACAATTATTTGTAGGATGGGTTAGCGGTAGCGTAACCCATGCGGGCGTTGGGTTTCATGCTTCAACCCAACCTACGTTCATTTTATATTTAATTCCACCCACCCACTTAAATGTTCACCAGTTTATATTGCTAAAGATTGACCGCTCAGGCAATAATGGGAAGGTTTATCATGCCCATTAAAGAATGCTCAACGCTTTTATTTGGCTACCGATTATAGGGGCGATACTGATTGCCTACACGCCTCTAGAGGCGAAAAAAGTGCGAGGATTAGCTCTAACTCTTGCTGTCGTTCTCTTACTGCTTAATATTCTCCTTGGCTGGCAATTTGACCCTAGTAACCCGCAAATGCAGTTCACGGTTAACCTGCCTTGGATTAATTTCCTCGGTTTCAATTATGCCCTCGGTGTTGATGGATTGTCATTCTCATTACTTTTTCTTAACAGCATCTTGACAATAATTGCTCTTTATGCTAGTGGTACAGAGGTTAACCGACCGAAATTTTACTATTCTCTGCTCTTGTTACTCAATGCCGGAGTAGCGGGGGCCTTTCTAGCGCAGGATTTACTGCTATTTTTCCTATTTTACGAATTAGAAATCGTCCCGCTTTACTTTCTCATTGCCATTTGGGGGGGTCAAAGACGCGGTTATGCGGGCATGAAATTTTTATTATACACGGCAATTTCAGGCTTTTTAGTGCTAATCTCTTTCCTCGGCTTAGTTTGGCTAACCGGTGCTGATAATTTCGCCTATAATCCCCTTTTATCGAATAATTTAGACGTTAAAACCCAATTACTGCTCCTCATCCCCCTTCTGATTGGATTAGCCATCAAAATCCCGATTTTTCCCTTTCATACTTGGCTACCGGATGCCCACGTCGAAGCATCTACCCCCGTTTCTGTGCTTTTAGCGGGAATATTACTCAAATTAGGAACCTATGGACTGCTGCGCTTTGGAGTCGGTTTATTTCTTGACGCTTGGGTGACTATCGCCCCTTGGTTAGCAACGATAGCAGCTATCAGCGCCCTCTACGGGGCCAGTTGCGCTATTGCCCAAAAGGATATGAAAAAAGTAGTCGCCTATTCTTCCATTTCCCACATGGCCTATATTTTACTAGCGGCGGCGGCCACCACCAGATTAAGCATCACCGCGGCGATTTTGCAGATGATTAGTCACGGTTTAATTTCCGCTTTGTTATTTTTGTTGGTGGGAGTAGTGTATAAAAAAACCGGCAGCCGGGATGTGGATTATCTACGCGGTTTATTAAATCCAGAAAGAGGTTTACCAATCACGGGAATGTTAATGATTTTAGCGGCCATGGCCAGCGCCGGCATCCCCGGAATGGTGGGATTTATCGCCGAATTTTTGGTCTTTCGTGGCAGTTTCCCGATTTTTCCGATACAAACGCTCTTATGTTTGGTCGCTAGTGGTTTAACCGCAGTATATTTTCTCCTGATGATTAATCGGGTTTTCTTTGGTCGTTTAACCCCTGAATTATCGCGCATTCCCCGCAGTACCTGGCCCGAAAGATTTCCGGAAATTGCTTTGGCTTTATTTATTATTGTTTTGGGATTACAACCGAGTTGGATGATTCACTGGAGTGAAAACCAAGCATCAATGTTATTAACTGGCACGGCAATCAGTCAAAGGCAATCATAGAAAGCTTTTCTGGAATTTTTCCAACCTAGACCGAAACTAACTTGTGGATAGGAGCCGAAACGTCAAAAATTTTTGGCTTTGCGGAGGGAATTAACCGTTAAAACCACCTGTTCCCCCACCAGTTCAATTTCTTCTAAAGTATTAAAACGACTCAACCCGAAGCGCAGGGAGGCATAAGCGAGAGATTCGGGGCGACCCAAGGCAGTTAAAACGTGAGAGGGGGCGGTATGGCTAGAAGAACAGGCAGAACCGGAGGAAAGCGCCACTATTGGCTGTAATCCTAACAATAACGCCGCACCGTCCACCCCTTCAATACTAATATTCAAATTTCCGGCTAATCTTTGGCTAGGATGACCATTGAGATAAATTCTGTCTAATTGACTGATAATCTCCCATAAACGGGCTTTTAACTGATTTAAGTGGCTATTATCTTGTTCTATCGCTTTGATGCCCAATTCTACCGCCTTGGCAAAACCGACAATTTGCGGTGTAAATAGTGTACCCGATCGCAGTCCTTTTTCCTGTCCTCCCCCTTGAATTTGAGCGGCGAGACGGACTCTAGGGTTTCGGCGCCGGACGTACAGCGCACCGATTCCCTTTGGTCCGTGGACTTTGTGGGCAGTTAAGGACATCATATCTATATTCATTTCCTCCACATCTAGGGGAATTTTGCCGATTGCTTGGGCCGCATCCGTATGAAAAAGCACCTGATACTGGCGACAAATCGCCCCAATTGCCGCTAAAGGTTGAATCACCCCAATCTCGTTATTAGCAGCCATAATTGACAGCAAAATCGTGTCAGGACGTAAAGATTTTTCTAGTAATTCCAAGTCAATTAAGCCATCACCACTGACGGGTAAAATTGTCACCTCAAAACCCAATTTTTCCAGATAATGACAGGGATCTAAAACGGCGCGATGTTCTGTCATCACCGTAACTATGTGCCGTCCCTTGGCGAAATAAGCTTCGGCCACCCCTTTGATAGCCAGGTTATTGGCCTCTGTTGCTCCACTGGTAAAAATAATTTCTTCGGGACTACTATTAATAGCAGCGGCGATTGTTTCTCTTGCCTGTTTAACCGCAGCCTCGGCTGTCCAACCATAGACATGATTAATACTACTGGCATTACCAAAGTGTTCGGTAAAATAGGGCAACATCGCCGCCAGAACTTGCGGCTCTAGCGGTGTCGTGGCGTGGCAATCTAGATAAATCGGCTTTTGAGACATATTTTTCCCTTGCGGGGGATTTGGGAAGGAGATATCCTCTGTTTTAAGAGAATCTCTGAAAGTGCATTGCTAATCTATGTTAACAAAAAAGTATCGGATAAGTAGGTAGGCACAATTATTTGTAGGATGGGTTAGCGGTAGCGTAACCCATGCGGGCGTTGGGTTTCATGCTTCAATCCAACCTACGTTCATTTTATATTTAATTCCACCCACCCACTCAGCAGTCAACAGCTGACGACTCAGACCAGAACTTTAAGATTTAATAATGAGAGCGCAATCGCTCCCTGACAGCAGTTACAATTCCCCTATTCCAATGTTGTTCAGCAACCCAACAGGATTAATAACACATATTTTCTGGCTCAATCATGGCTAAAAAATCGAAGGCATTTAGTGAACTGCTCAGGCTGCAGAAAATGTCCCAAGGATCCGAAAAACCCTTGAAAAGCTTTGAGAAGAAATTAAGAGAAAAGTCATCGGCTTTCAAGGAAATTGTCGTCTCTCCTTCTGGGGAAGTCACAATGTCGGAAGTTCTGGAGGATTTTATCGAGCCTTACCGCAAATCCAATGAAACGAAGGGATCTATGCGAACACTGCTGACCATAGGGATAATCGCTTGGAATCTGGCGTTGTCCCCCGAATCAAAGCGGCAAGAGATGATAGACCGAGTTTTTAATAAAGACCTTCTTAAAGGAGATAAAAGGCTCAAGGCGGATATTCAAGGGCTAATCGAGGAGCTAATCGCTAGGAAAAACCGTTATTTCTCGGAAAACAAGCGGATGATTGTGGATTTTGAGTTAAAAGAGCTAGGAAGCGAGTATCATCTCTCGGTTGCCTCCAGCTTGTCGCCCGAATTTTCCGAGTCAGAGTTTGCCTTCAAAGTCGGCGACTCGGTCATCGTCAAACAGGGTGTACTTGACCCAGATTTGGGGACTGACATCGGTGGTTGGCAAGGAAGAATTGTGACAATTGAGCGGCAGAGCAATCTCATCGGCATTGAATGGGATAGCATCACCCTGAAAAACATCCCCAGTTCGGTGATTGACCAGTGTGAACTGGAAAACTTAGACTGGACTCAAATGTGCCTCTTCTCAACGGATGTGGAATTAACCCAACCTCGAGATACAGAAGAAGATGTGGCCGCCATCATTGAGCAAATTGAGTCTAACATCGTTGAAGCTATTTAGCAGAAAAGAGAAAGGCGATTCAGGCGGTTGGCCGACCTTGACCATGAGGAGAAAATGGCGGCTTTAGACGCTTGGAAAAAAAGACTTGATTCATTACCCTATTGACCATCGAGCAGCGATTTAGAGGAGAGAAATTTGAGATGGATGATTCCCAGAAATATGAGGCTGACTGTCAAAAGATAAGAAAAGTCAATCATGAATTACTAAAGGATTTCGAGAGTTGGCTAGAATCGTCAGGTTTGTCGGAAAAAACCATTAATAATCATATTTCAAATATAGATTTTTATATCAACGAATATTTACTCTATGAGGATGCAGTAGAAGCTAAAGACGGGGTAGATATGGTCGGTGACTTTTTGGGTTATTGGTTTATCAAAAAGGCCCTGTGGGCCAGTCAATCAAGCCTCAAGGCTAACGCAGGTAGTCTGAAAAAGTTCTACACTTTCTTACTGGAAAAAGGCCTAATAGATAAAGATGATTTGCGAGAACTTAAAGAAACCATCAAGGAAGAAATGAGTGAATGGCTGGAAACCCTAGAGTGATACGATGACCCATTGAGTGAAGATATGTGGGATGTTTGGTGATTTTAGCCGAGGGGCAATCCCCCAGCCTCTGGCTGAGAAGCTATAATATCATTGTCAGGACACAAGGAGAGCGAGACAATGGAAACATTAGAATTAGAAAGCTGCCAGTCGATTCTTAAAGCTGGTCAAACGACGACCGAAAGAGCGTTAGAATTATTTGACGCTCTCGAACCCGTGAGTTTAGACTTTATGCTCGGTGTTTGGCAAGGTTCTGGACTTCAGACAAATCACCCCATGGATGGTTTATTAGAAGCATCTAATTGGTATGGTAAAGAGTTTGTCGATACCGAGAATGTCCACCCCCTGTTATTTTTAGATGGTCAGGGAAAAATTTTTAAGGTAGCACCCAATCCCACGGCCATGAACTGGATTGTTAAGCTGCCGATACTGAAAAATAATTCTCTGAAACCTTTACTGATGCTGACCAACTCCTTGCTAAAAACAGAGACAAGTCAGGCTAGACTGCGAATGATGGAATATCGGGACAAAGTCAGCGCCACGATGATTTATGATTATTTGCCGATTAATGACTCTTTTCGGAAAGTAGATGATAATACGGTGCTGGGAATTATGGATTTTAAAAACTCTCCCCAGCCTTTCTTTTTTGTTCTCAAGCGATGTCAAAGACCTCTTAATTCTTCCGGTTCGATTTAAACCTTTCATTATTGACGATATAATAAGATTATTACCGTCCTTTTTCGGCTCGATTATCAATTGCAATGACTCGCCAAATTCACGACCAATTTGCTAAGGAGTATTTAGAGGAATTGTTAGCACCTCTAGGGACAATTAGAAAGAGCAAGAAAGTAAAAAGTGAGGTTCAAGAAATTGATGTCTGGTTTGAACCGGCCAGTTCACCATCAAGGAATAAACTCCCTTTAGGGTTACTCGGAAAAATGGCGGCGACTTCCTGCTTGTTTGAACCTTTCCGCAACTCTCCCTCAGAAATAGAGATTCGCAGTTGTATATCAAAGTTATATACTGTTCATAATGACCTCCTAAGGAAGGCGAAACGCTCAAACAAAGCTCTGACTGCAGCAGAATTGCCAGTTTTATGGATTTTAACGCCCACCTTTTCAGCTAGAATGATTCAAGGATTCAGGGCTGACAGCGATGAGAGTAATTGGTTGAAAGGGGTTTACTTTTTAGCTGACTTCCTCAAAACAGCCATAGTCGCCATCCATCAATTACCGGTGAATGAAGACACTTTATGGTTGAGGGTTTTAGGAAAAGGAGGAACTCAGAAACGAGCCGTAGAAGAGTTAGTTGAACTTCCCCAACCTAACCCTTTTCGAGAAAATTTACTAGAAATCTTGGCCAACTGGCGCAAGAATTTAGAGTTGAGGGATAATTTAAGTACAGAGGAACAGGAGGTCATTATGAACTTATCACCAGCTTATCTAAAGCAGCGAGAAGATTGGAAAGAAGAGGGAAAACAAGAAGGAAAACAAGAAGGCACTTTAGAAGAACGTCAATCGATGATAGCCAGTCTTCTGGAAGGAAGGTTCGGAACTCTAGATTCGGAATTATCCGCTCTGGTGGAACGAATTGCCCAACTTCCCATCTCGGAACGCACCGAGTTAATTCTTTCTCTGGCGAATTTATCCCGCTCCGCACTATTAGAAAGATTGAGAGACAATTAAATTTTCAGTCCGCTTCAGCCTTAAATCCTGATGGTGGAGAGAGTCCCTAGTCTGACATGGATTCCCATCATACTAAAAGGTTAGCAAAAATTTTTGAGTTTGTCAAGTCTTTTGCTAAAAAAAGGCTGAAATTTTTTGGCTCTCTTAGGTTTGGTGGGCAAAATGTATTCTAAGATACATTCTTCCTAGCGAGCGAGTGGAAGGAACCACAAAGACACAAAGGACACAAAGATTGATCGATCCTATATAAGTTAAACTTATCACACAGAACCT
>NZ_JBHFLL010000336.1:0-44137 GCF_041928595.1 Microcystis sp. BLCC-F209 | reverse complement strand
CTCTAAGACTTTCTGGTATAGTTCACTTATCATTTTCGTTATCTAGGTTATATTTACTATATATGACTTATCTTTTTTTTGAGTCTGTATCTGTATTCCATGCTACATAAGCTTTTCAGCCTGCTTGTCCCCCTGTCAGATAAAAGACAGGATTATTTGGCTCTGCACTAGAATATCCCCAAAAATCCCAGCATCCCCGGGGATTGTAAGGGATTGATGCTGACGGTTCAACCTGGGGATATAGGACAATTATGCTGTTGCTATCAGCTATTTCATTGTAACCGGTTTTAGAGTAGTAATTATTATCAATTTGCTTGGCCCCCTGTTTGCAACCATGAATAGCTACATGAACTTTGCAGCTTTCTTTTTTACAGGCTTCAGGTACATAAACATAAGCCTCCTGACTCATACTCGTGTTTTTACCCTCAATAAACTCGCTCTGGTCAAACCGAATAATCTGGCCACTTAATCTATTAGATTCAACTGGTGGATTCAACTTGCCATAAATATGCTCTAAAATCCGATGGGATTGCATGAAATCGCAGTCGTTTATGAAGGGTGACTTAGTATCTGAACATGACACCTTGGCCTCCTCGACAATTATGCCATGACCGGCATTGATATTCTTTTCATATTTAATATTCTCTGAGGGCAAGCCGGCAGCTTGATAAAAATCTTTTACCTTGTCAACGACGACAGTTTTAACTACGCGATCACTTGAACCACTGAATAGATAGACCCGATCATCTTTTAAGTTGTTGAGATCGGCAATTTTGTTGTCACTGGCCAGTTCTTGCGCTTTTTTAAATAATCCTTTCCCATCCGGTCCTACTGACTCAGTCAGAGGAGTCATGCAAGTGGATGTCGCTTGCCGGAGAAATTGATATGGGTTCGTCTCGTAAGAACCGACACAATAAAAAGGGCCGCCGGCAATGATACCTGCTCCCACCAGCCTATCTGAGTAGGCCACATGGAATTGGGCCGTCATGAAGGCCCCTGATGAAAGGCCAGAAACAGATGTTTGGCTTAAATCTGCCTGATAACCAGATAGCTTGGCTGCTTCCTCGGCCAAGACCGCCCCATGGAAGATAAAAATACTAAAAATCAAAACAGCCAGTAGTTTTAATCCTGCCTTAATCATAAGACCTCTTGCAAAAATCGCAACCTATGATATTAAGATAAAGTAAAACAGATCGAAATTTAAAAACCCGCTCCCCTCTTCCCACTTTGCTGTACTTTTTAAACAGGATTTGGTATAACATATCCAGCTAATCTCTGGCAAGAGTGCCTCTCTTAACTAGGAAATGACCATGGAACTTTATCAACGAATAGCCGATTTTTATGACTCCTCTAGTGGACTGTGGGAAAGGATTTGGGGCGAACATATGCACCATGGTTACTACGGTCGCGGCGGCAAGATTAAACTCGATCGCCGTCAGGCACAAATTGATTTAATAGAAGAATTATTAACTTGGGGTGGCGTCACTGGCGCTAATCAGATTCTTGATCTAGGTTGTGGTATTGGTGGCAGTACTCTTTATCTGGCCGAAAAATTTCACAGTCAAGCGGTGGGGATTACCCTTTCCCCGGTACAAGCCGCTAGAGCCAGCCAAAGAGCGCAAGAGTTCAATTTAGAAGAACAAGTCAGTTTTTGTGTGGCTGATGCCCTAAAAACCCCCTTTCCTGACGATAATTTTGATCTGGTCTGGTCTTTGGAAAGTGGCGAACATATGCCCGATAAAAGGCAATTTCTGCGGGAATGTTATCGGGTTTTGCAGCCCGGGGGGACTTTTTTGATGGCGACTTGGTGTCATCGTCCCACCACTTCCCTGGCTAGTAATTTAACGGAAGGGGAGATTAAACTATTAAACGAGATTTATCGGGTTTATTGTCTGCCCTATGTGATTTCTTTGCCAGAATACGCTGATATTGCCCGTGACATTGGCTTTCGAGACCTAAAAACCGATGATTGGTCCCTATCGGTGGCCGCTTTTTGGGATGTGGTGATTGATTCGGCCCTCAGCACAGATGCGATCGCTGGTTTGTTAGCAAGCGGTTACACTACTATCCAAGGGGCTTTATCTTTAGGGTTAATGCGGCGCGGTTACGATTCGGGTTTAATTCGTTTTGGTTTACTGCAAGGGAAAAAATAATCAGCTTGGCGATGATTACAGTGCAGCGATTGATAATTAGGCGTTGTCAGATCAGAATAGGAAAGATGCAATGCAATCCTTGCTACCCTTCGACCCCTTCAACTCCTTCGACTTGGCTCAGGGCAAGTTGGCTCAGGGCAAGTCAAAGTAATTTGAGTTCCGGTGCTGATTCGGATCATCTTTCAATTTGACAACGCCAATTTTTCCCCAATCCAGTCTTTGACAATAGCTTGTAACGGTAAATCACGACGCTGACTTTCTTGCTCAAGAGCCTCTACCATCCATGAGGGAAACTCAAACGCAATTGTTTGTTCCTCGGAATTAGAACGTTTAATTTTAGTTAAATCCAAGTATTCGATGATATTTTCTCCATCATCAAATTTGCGGTCAAAATCTTCAGCTTTCATAAATTTCTACCTCTTCAGGTCTAGAGCGTCGGACTGAAATAATACGGATTTTGGTTTGACGATAGGTAACTACGGCTGACCAATGCTTACCTGCTATTATACCAATAACAACAAATCGTGGTTCATTTTCTGTTCGGGCTGGAATTTCGACTTTTTGGGAATCTAACCATAATACTTGAGCTTCAACAAAATCTAGACCATGTTTATTTTTGTTAGCTTGGCTTTTATTAGGATCAAATTCAAATTCCGGTTTTTTCATTCTCTTGGCTTCGTTTCCGTGACTGCATCTCAATTTGGTCGAAATATCTATAGGACATTTTGGGCGCACGCAGTTCGATAAACTCACTGACCACTAGGTACTCCTACCAGAATATTATGGTAGTGACTGTATCGGCAAAATTTATAGTACAATTGGGCTAATAAATTTTGGAATTCCCTTGCTGCTGTTATCAGTAAAAAGTTATCAGGTAGAACCCGAAGGGAGCGTCCCCAAGTAAAAGGGAAAGAGATATCACCTGACCATAATCTTGCTGGTTTTCTTGGATCTTGTCCGATGGCTCAGGGCAGATTTGAACTGCCGACCTTGGGCTTATGAGTCCCCTGCTCTGACCAACTGAGCTACTAAGCCGTTGTTTACACAGTTATCAATCATAACACACAATCACCCAATTGCACAAGAGCAAAAAAGGGAAGAAAAAATCTTCCCTTTCTGGGCATCTTTAACGTCTGCCTGGCAGGAAAGCGATGGGATTGACTGCTCCCCGGCCGGAGGGGTGAACCTCGAAATGTAGGTGAGGGCCAGTGCTAAAACCGGTGCTGCCCATCTGGGCGATCGGCTCGCCTTGCTGAACAGTTTGGCCGCGACGGACTAACAGACGGCTGTTATGGGCATAGAGAGTGGTGCTACCATCGGGGTGACGTAGTTTGACCAGATTGCCATAACCGCCCGAATTCCAACCGGAGGCGATTACTTCACCGGCAGCCGCCGCCACGATCGGCGTACCCACTGGACCGGCGATATCGATGCCGCGATGAGGTCTGCCCCAGCGCCAACCGAAGCCGGAGGTTAACACCCCCCTAGTGGGCCAGATAAAGCCGGTAAAAATTGGCGTGGGATTGGGTAAATGCTCATCGGGATTAGCGAGGGGAGGAAGGGAAGGTTCTACGGTTTCGCCGACGGGGATTCGTAGGCGGTCATTGTATTCTTCCACATTGGTAGGAGCCGAACCGATAATCTGTGGGGGGGTGCTTTGGTTAGAACGGGAACGAAGGGCGGTCCATTGGGGATTAGCGGTTATTTGCCGATCATCGCTGGTTTCTGCGGGATTATCGACGGGAATAGCGATACTTTTCTGGGTTTCCGAAAGGTTAGTTTCCCGCAGATTAGCCACCTCTTGGCGCAATCTTTCCCGATAGCTGCTGGTGATATTTTCGGGGAATTCCGCCGTCCCCGTGGTGGCGGCGGGCAAATTTGGCCGATTGCTGGGGTTAAAGGACAATCTAGGGCGATCGCCGACCAAGGGGGTAAGATTTTGATTAACTCTAGCGTTGGCAGAGCGGTCGGGAACCACTAGGGTTTGATTAACTTTAATCCGGTTGGGGTTGTCAATGCCGTTTTCCCTAGCTAATTCGGCGGGGGTGATGCCGAGAGCGCGAGCGATCGTGTTTAGGGTATCCCCTGGCCGAACCCGATAAACTTGGTTTTCTGGGGGAACTATGACCCGAGGATTGGGAATGGCGGGAATTTCAGTCAAAGGAGCCGGATTTCGTCGGGCGAGGCTGGGAATTTCCGGTCTGCTGGTTAAGGGAGGATTAAGGGGAATTGTGGCTATCGGGCGATCGCTTTCAGGGGTGGGAACGGGAATCGGGATCACCTGGCTGGTTGGTCGGGGCGATTCTTCGGGAGCAATCACGGGAATCTCGACACCGGTTGGTGAATTATCGGGAACGAGAGCGGTAGTTTCGGTGACGATGACCGTTTCCCCGGAATTGGACTGATGGGGGGTTTCCTCGGTCCGTAAGGCGGCCAAACTTTCTTGGAGACGTTGACGGGTTTGACGCAGACTAGCAGAGGAACTATCCAACTGCTCAGGAGTTGCTGCCGGGGCTGCCGGGGGCAACTGCTCAGGAGTGGGAATTTTTAAGGTTTGTCCGATAATCAAATCGGATTGGGGGGAGAGATTATTGCTACTAGCGATCGCTGTAGGGGTAGTTTCGTAGGTGTCGGCTAAACTCCACAGGGATTCTCCTGGTTTTACCTGATGCTCAACCACTGATGTGGCGATGAATTTGACGGTAGCAAGTGCTTGGGATGGGATTATTTGCGGTTCTTTCAGTTCTTTACCCGCATCCTTGGCTTTTGGGGACAGGTCGATCACTTCCCATTCCAAGGGTACAGAATTGGCGGCCTGGGCTGATTCTGAGGTGGAGTTGATAATACTAGGTACTCCCAGAGAGAGTGCTAATCCCAGCAGGGCAACTGAGTAACGGACTCGGTTAGACTCAGCAGTGCAATTCTGTTCTGGGATAGCGGATGTCATGGGGTTGGGGATAAAAGTCTCTTTCAAACAGACCTCCTGTGGTGTAAAGAGTTAGCTAGAGCCAGTGGATTGAGCCGATGATTCTAGCTTTCAGCATTAGCCTTGAGGCTAGAGTAGAAGTTAGGCAACTTTCTTTTTAGTCAAAATACCTAAAGGTGACTTTTAGGAGAGACTAACTCAGATTTTGAAATTATGCAAGTCTCCCTCTGACTATTAGCATCGGGATCACGGCGAGTTAGTGACATTTTGAATGTCCAGATTGACGATGCTCTATCTCAGTTGTTCCAAGCTGATCGGCATTTTTCGTCTTGCCAATTTTGTCCAGTTTTTCGATAGAAATTTTTTATCTGTTTTACTCTTTACAAAGAAATTATTAATGATTCGTTCGGCGACGGGAAACAAGGAGCAACGAGGGCCATTCAAGGTCAATACCGGATAATTAGGGTTTGCCGAAAAAATTTTTTCTGGGGGCAGGGTGTCGGCCGCCCATAGCCAATGAGGTTAAACTTTATCTTGATCAGGAAAAGGCTGTCAGCATTTCCTTGGCTAATTCCAGGGCGGCGATCGCCTGTTGTCTTCTCACACTAGGGAAATGGTCTAGAAATACCCCTAATACTAAATCCTGTTTAAAAAGTATAGAAGAGTGGGGTGATGGGGAAGTGGGGTATGGACGGATTTGGTACAATGAGTCATCCGTCTCAAGATAGTCAAGTGGGGTGGAAGCTGATCAGATGTAGTCCAGTCCTTCGTATTCTCTCAAAAAGTCAAGGTATATATTTGATGGGCTATGGATACAAGTACCAGAGAAGTTATTGGGTTTTTATCTAGGAAATAGAAACGCTGTCCAGGAGCAGCGAGTCTCATAATCGCTACAATAATAGATAAAATGCTAATTGCGAGGAAAGCCTATCGATACCATCTTCGGCAATACCCAGGGACTGAAAGCCAGTCAGATGAAACAGCTACAAAGGCTGTACCATGAACGCTTGCCCATCGATACTCTCACCACCCCAGAATTCGCCCAAAGACTGGCGGCTATTAGTAGCGATATCCATCAGCCCCTCTGCACCTATATCAACCGTCGCGGCCAGGTAATTCGTGTGGGAGTGGGAACCCCCCGACAAACCCAATTTTCTCTCTTGGAACTACCCCGCTACGGTTCCGAACGTCTTTGCGGAATTCGTTGCATCGCCACGGAACTCAAGCAGGAACCGCCAAAAGAATCCAGTTTAACCGCCATGGCGTTGCAAAGATTAGACGCACTGGTGGTCTTAACCCTAACCGGCACAGGCATGATCCGTCGCGGTGGTGGGGCAACCGGTTATGTGGAGCAGGTCTATCTGGCGCATCTCATACCACAAAGTCAAACAAATGTCAATAGTAATATATACTGGTCTGTCTCCCCGCCCTTAAATCTAGAGGATTTAAGCAAACAGGACTTTTTAGAGTTAGTGGAAGGACTAGAGGCGGAGTTTCAGCGAGAATTTACCGCTCTAACCGTTGATACAGCCGAAGATCGGGTGCTATTGGTTGGTTTAATGACCGACGATATCAGCGATCGCCAGTTTGAGGACGGTTTAAGCGAATTAGAACGTTTAGTTGATACCGCCGGGGGCAAAGTTTTGCAAGTCACCCGACAAAAACGGGATCATCCCCATCCTCAAACAGTGATCGGTTCGGGAAAAGTGGCAGAAATCGCCCTACAGGTGCAAACTTCGGGGGCTAATTTGGTTGTATTCAATCGCGACCTGTCTCCCGCCCAAATTCGCAATCTAGAGAATCAAATCGGGGTGAGAGTGGTCGATCGCACCGAGGTGATCCTGGACATTTTCGCCCAACGGGCCCAATCGCAAGCGGGTAAACTACAGGTAGAATTAGCCCAATTAGAATACACTTTACCCCGTCTCACTGGGCGCGGATTAGCCATGTCGAGATTAGGGGGAGGAATTGGCACTCGTGGACCGGGGGAGACAAAATTAGAAACAGAACGCCGAACTATTCAACGTCGTTTATCCCGTCTCCAGGATGAGGTGGATCAACTGCAAGCTCATCGTTCCCGTTTACGCAAACAACGGCAAAAACAAGAGGTGGCCAGTGTGGCGATCGTCGGTTATACCAATGCGGGAAAATCCACTTTAATTAATGCGCTCACCGCTGCCGAAGTTTATACCGCCGATCAACTGTTTGCTACCCTCGATCCCACCACCCGACGTTTAACTATTACCGATCCCCTCACCCAAGCATCTCACCCCCTTTTACTAACCGATACGGTGGGTTTTATCCATGAATTACCCCCCTCGCTGGTGGATGCTTTTCGGGCAACTTTAGAGGAAGTAACGGAAGCAGACGCATTACTCCATCTGGTAGATCTGTCCCATCCAGCTTGGGAAAGTCAGATCGCCTCGGTATTAAAAATCCTCTCGGAGATGCCGATTCAAACCGGTCCGATGTTAATGGTGTTTAATAAGTTGGATCAGGTAAAAAGCGATGATTTAGAAATAGCGAAGGAAAAATATCCCCAAGCTGTTTTTATCTCGGCTATTCGTCGGCTAGGATTGGAAACTTTAAAACAAAAGTTAATCGATTTAACCGCTTAATTAGGGTTTGCAGCAAAAACTTTTTCAGCAGACTCTACTGAGGAACTTTCTTAAACAAGTTGGGGAAGTGGTTCTACAAAAATTAACTTTATTTATGTTTAAAATGCTATCATGAAGCTTGCATCGTAGATTTCAGTAGGTATTGAGAAAACCATGACTATTTCTGGCAATAAAATTACAGAAAGCATTATTAACAAGCTACAGGAAATTCCTCTAGATAAACAAAAACAAATCTTAGAATATTTAGAAGCTCTCACGGAGAAAAAGGAGCCGTCATCTTCCCCCAAAAAACGAGTCTTTGGGTTGCATCAGAGAAAAATTTGGATCAGTGATGATTTCAATCAACCCTTACCCGATAACTTCTGGAATTTTGACTCATGAATATTCTCTTAGATAGTCATACTTTAATCTGGTCTTCCCAGAATTCTCCTCAGCTTTCCTCATCAGCAATTAAGATACTAGAAGATAGAAATAATCTTCTTTTCTTGAGTTTGGTCAGCGTCTGGGAAATACAGATCAAGGTACAGTTAGGCAAATTAAATTTAGATATTTCTCTCTCGGAAATAGTTAAGGATCAAACTAAAATTAATGATGTGCAGATTTTACCCATGAAATTATCTCATATTTGGAGATTAGACACCTTACCTTATTATCACAAAGAGCCCTTTGATGGTTGATTAATTTCTCAAGCAATTACAGAAAACCTAATTATCCTAGAGATTAATTCTGTTTTCGATTCTTATCCCGTACAAAAAATATGGTAAAAATGTCGTTTCTTTTCTTTTTGTTACTGGTTCAAAATTTCTAAACACTCAAGTATAAAACTATTGATTGAGATTAATAATTATGCTAAAAATCACCCCTATCTGGTTAAAATTTTCTCTACTAATGCTAATAGAAGATAGTGATCAAATCCCCGAATTAAAGGAAAAAGGAGATGGAGTTTTATCCTTGGTAATAAAATTACCAACAGCCGGTTTAAAGGCAGTACAGCTTATTAACAATTCTGATTAATCTTCTATTAGTAGAACTTCGGTTGACGGAATTGATAAACATCAGTGATCGCCTGTACCCAACCATTAGCAACAGATTCTAATAATCGATCGCCTTTTTCTTTACTTGCATTAGTAGCATCTCCCATCACTCCACTTTTAGTTAATTCCTTAGTTAACCAAGCAAAGGGTAATTTTCCTTCCATAGTTAATAAACTATTTTCTGGCAAACCTTGGGGATATTCTCGGACAGCCCGCTCAATTTTGACCTGTTCTGGCAATAATGATAACATCATGCTAGTTTCCACATCTCCTGCATGAATACCGTATTCTAATTCATATTCCGAGAATAATTCAGCCGCATTGTGGGGAACTCGCCAAGTGAAAAAAGGAAATACTAAAAAATCGGGATATTGTTGATGAATATCCCTAGCGGCAATTTCCATAACTTGCGGTTGTCCGCCGTGGGAGTTCATTAATACTAACTTGCGAAAACCCGAACGATAGAGACTTTCCGCTATCTCTTGAATGAGAGTTAATAAGGTGGCTGCCGAGAGGGTAATCGTGCCGGGGAAAGACCAATGTTCGTTAGATTTTCCGTAGTAGAGACAGGGTAAAGCGAAAGCGGGAACATTTGTATTTAATTTCTCGAAAGCTTTGCCTAAAACCCCTAAACTAATGGCAGCATCGACGGCAATAGGGAGATGGGGTCCGTGTTGTTCGATCGCACCGATAGGTTGAATAATTACCACATTTTCCTTATCTGGCATTGAATCTATATCAGTCCAAGTAAGATAGGGAAAATAACGATGAGGGGGAATAAAACCGTGCATCATAATTTTATTAGGGATTAGGGTTAGGGGAAAAATTACTGTTTATTTGCTAATTTTATCACTAATTCTTGGCAAGGTTGCCAATCGTCTTTATCGGTCATGACTGGTCAAACCGAATCCCTATAGCAACAAAACCGGTTTCATGAATTATAATCTGCAATATCGTCGGGGAAAAACACCAGGGGTGACTTGTTTTTTTACCCTTGTTACTGATCATCTTTAAGCCTTTTCTTTTTAAGATCAGCGACCGGACTTAGACTTACAGCTTCAATCAATGTGCATGGTGCGTTCCCAAAAATCGATCGGTGGAGCAGCAAGACCCCCATGAGGGAACACACTCCACGGCGATGGCGTACTGCTACGCAGTGCCTTCGGCATCGCACTACAATTGGTCAAGCAGCATATCGTACTCTGCATGGGAACCAACCCAGAACCAAATCACCGTATCATCCTCTAATTGACCGACAGCACGATAATCCCTATTGATGCGTGCAGAATAGATGGGCAGCTGTGGATGGACTTTCTTGAATCGCAAGCTGGGATAGCTTGGGTCTTCTTTGAATTGCCGATACGCTTTACGAGTCTGATCTTGAATCGGTTTTGGAAGATCAGCAAACATCTCCCGAAAACCAGCAGTGGTCCAAGACTTCACAACGTTTCTGGGTCTAATTCTTGAGTCTTGCCCGATCGATGTTCTGCCATTGCTTCGGCTGCTAGTTTAGCCAGCAAGTTTGGTGAGCGGGTAAAGGAGTCATGCCATCGCTTTTCTTCTTCGAGTTCTGCCAAAATTATGGTTGCGATTGCGTCCTGTTGATCGGTTGACAAGGTTTTTAATTGGGCGATCGCCTGCTCAAGTCGTTCAGTCATAGACAACATCTAACGTATAGGGCTTAATATATTCTAGCTTTCACATTCCTACAGCGATGGCGTACTGTTACCCAGTGCCTTCAGCATCGCACCTAAACTCATAGCTTCAATCCCTGGGCATGGTGCGTTCCCCAAAATCGATCGGTGGAGCAGTAGGAGCCAGATTAGGGAACGCACCCTAGGGCGATAGCGTACTGCTACGCAGTGCCTTCGGCATCGCACTACCTTTTTATGTAAAGTCCCAAATCACCAAGGCTATCCCCGTCAGAGTAGCACTGCATTTTATTCATCTCAGTTAGCACACAAGTCTCTTTTAATAGACTAAAAACCCTAATTGAACCATTGGAAAGGACTTGATAATCCCATTTATAGGATGCCCCAACCAAACCAGTTTTCAGATCTTGGTAATCATGAAGTCTACCATCTTTTTGAAAGACCCTATATTTAGAAATGTATTCATTGCTAAGTCCCACATTCTACCATCTTCCTATATAATTTTGCTTGGCTGCAACAGGAGTGCTGTGAATATTCCACCCAAATGTAGAAACTATGGCGGTGGTGGTCATCAGTAATTTATGCAGTTTTTTCATGGTAATGTCCTGAATAAATAGTTAAAGGCTAAACTGGACAATTTTGGGTAGCGATCGCTCATATTATACTACGTTTACATGATTACGAGCTATCTAACACACGGTCGGGTGCAATGATTTGTTAGACCTCAAATTCGATTACAGTAGCAATGGCGGCTACAATTTCCAGCATTGTAATTTCAGAAACGCTTCCTAATTTACGAATAAACCTTTGTAAATCCACCCCCCTTAGTTGAAGAGTATCAATTGCAGAAGCTTTATTCAATCCATTGATACTGTTAGGTTCAATTTTAACGTGCCAGAAATTTGCTGAAAAATATGTTTTCCAGTCTGTAATAGGAGCAATAAGCTTGATAGGAAGCTTTCCTACTGAATCGGAACTGATGACGACGGCAGGACGCACTTTTTTGATTTCTGCACCAACAGTAGGATCGAAGTTGACTAACCAAATTTCTCCACGTTTTGGCAGCTCAGGGTTAATACTCAATGATGTCACCTGCCATTAACTCCTGCCATTCAGAATCTTGTTGATAGTGAGAGAGCATTATATCGGCTTGACTTTTGAGAATATTCCTCCGTTCAGTCATTGGTAACTTCAGAAAAGCAAGACGCTGTTTTAAGGATGGAGAGATATATTCGCTGGTAGAAGAATCAGAACTAACTTCTTCAACCAAAATAACTACCTCAACAGTTTGTCCTACAGTCAGATCTGGAGATTCAATTTCAATTCTATTTCCGGGTAGGACTTTTGCTGTCGTGTACAAAGTTGATTTAACCATTTTAAGCCTTCTCTTTAAGTATTGTTGTTAATATAGCTTATTAAGATCGGCATACTGCTACGCAGTGCCTTCGGCATCGCACTGAAAACGGAGATTTTGAAGAGATCGCACTTGAGCAATGGTTTCAAAATCACGGTCGTTGTGAATTAGAAGCAGATCATTTTCTAGTGCCGCTTGAGCAATACAGCAATCAATTGGGCTGCGAACAGTCAATCCTTGACGACGCAGATCATAGTAAATACGTGCAGCTGCTGGCCAGGAAGAAGGTGTGAGTTCAACATAATCCTGCACTTCGAGATAAGTAGAGAGGATTGTCCACTCTTGCTCGTTTAAGCTCCCTTGAAGCAGTTCCAGCTGAGTAAAGCGGGTGAGTAAAACCTCACGATTTGCAATTAACGTTTCCAGTTGCTGGCGAACTTGATCACCACGACTGCGGAAGACGCTGATTCACACAGATGTGTCAATCAGCAACATGACCGGTTTCCCGTAGGGCTTTATAATCAAAATCTGGGGCAAATTGAATTTGTCCGGCAAGGTCGAGAAGGTTTTTCTTACGGCGGGATTTTACGAATTCTTGTAGAGCAAGATTCATTAGTTCCTCTTGGGTGGTGAGGTTAGTCAGTTGAAAGGCTTCCTTGAGAAGCGATTCATCAAGGTTGAGGGTAATTTGCATAGGATGGATATTAGATTGAAGTATGGGTGATTATTCTCTTTACATTTTAATCCGATAGATGACTAACCCACCTCTGGGCATATCTTTGTTAGTTGGCCCTCAAAAGCCTTAAGCTACATACGGCAATGGCGTAGTGCCTTCGGCATCGTACTTAAACTCACATTTTCAATCAATGTGCATGGTGCGTTCCCAAAAATCGATCGGTGGAGCAGTAAGACTGACATTAGAGAACGCACCCTACCAGATCGGCGATCGCTACTTCAACGCTTCGATCGTAACTAAACCACCCTCAATTGCCTGAATTCGCAAATCGTATCCTCTTAAGAGCTGCATCCCAATCAACGGAACCGTCTCTGATTCGTTGATGTAAATCTCACGGTATTGCCCGTCCCAGATCACAAGCCCGATGTAAACTTCAAACGTGCAGAAAGTCCCATCGCCTAATGTCGCCAGATCTCGACCCTCCCAAATAAACCCTAACCTAGCAATTATGTCAGACGGCAAGGTGAGAAAACCCGAAAACCCTGTATCAATTACAGCATCTACTATCTGCGTTGTTTCATTGTTTCTGACTGCGATCGTCAACGTCGCCTCACACCCTTGATTTACACGACCTTGCATCATGGCTTTGTTCTCAGGCTCCTTGCGCCAAAGTGATCGACGGCTGAATGCCCAATGCGAACAAACCATGTCTGAGTATCAGGCACTCGTGCAGAAAGTTGCTTCGCTGCGCTTACCAAATCATCCGCTACTTCAAAAGCCCCTGTTTCAATGTCGATCGCCACAATTCTCCCCTGATTTCCCTCCTCGACTTGGGGACGTACCTGAGATTGATAAATCTCATTACCACGTCGAGCAAATTCTTGTTTACTGTAGCGGGGTTGTCTAACTGTCATTGAAGCGACCCTGTGGCGACTTTTGCCCCTCTATTTTAACCAAACATTGGGAATCTTCCCTAACATTCCTCAACTGGTTCCACCAGAGCGGCATCGTACTTAAACTCACAACTTCAATCAATGTGCATGGTGCGTTCCCAAAAATCGATCGGTGGAGCGGTAGAAGTTAGATTAGGGAATGCACCCTACAAGAACGGCGATCACACTTGATTTAAGGTTGGTTCTGTCTCAAGTGTCAAAGTAGTCATGCCATGTATCGAGTAATGTTGTTTGATGTTCTATCACCAGCCTATCAATTTGATTCAACTCATGTTCTTTAAAGCCTATGTTAAAATCATAGTGGTTGGGCTTATCAACTCCGCCTATGGATGAAAGCTTTGAATGGGATGAAGATAAAAATCGTTTAAACCAACAGAAACACGATGTTTCCTTTGAATTAGCCCAATACGCATTTTTTGACCCCAAAAGAGTTATCGTACAAGATCTGGCTCACAGTCAAGAAGAAAATCGATTTTACTGTATGGGGCAAGTCGATGAAGGAATTATCACGGTACGCTTTACTTACCGGGAAGGAAAAGTTAGAATTTTTGGAGCTGGTTATTGGCGAAAAGGACGTAAACTATATGAACAGCAAAATAACTTATACTGATGAACCAATGGAACTGGGACAAGTCGTTAAAGATTTTTTACCGCCTCCAGACCAGTTAGTTCCTAAAGGTAAAACCAAAACTACTCAAGTAACATTAGAATCAACAGAAGAAAGTGTAACCTTCTTTAAATCTCAAGCAGATCGAAAGCAAATTACTTAGGAAAAAATAATCGAATTACTGGTGGAACAATATGCTCATGAATGTATATCTGATGGTTAAACGCTTCATAAGAGTATTGTCTAACCGACATTATAGCTAACTTGAAAAAGGTACGTTACACGCGCGTTTTCGCACCCTACAAGATCGGCATCGCACTTAAACTCACAGCTTCAATAAATGTGCATGGTGCGTTCCCCAAAATCGATCGGTGGAGCAGTAGGATCCAGATTAGGGGACGCACCCTACGGCAACTAAAAATGGTTAAAAAGTTGTTTTTCAGCTTGTAAGGGATCTTTTATATTTAATTGATGTCTTGCCTTTTCTATAAGTTCTTGGGTTTTGTATGCACCGAAAATCATATTTGCCAATAATGCTAAACTGAACCACCACCAGGTTGGAAATATAGTATTCATTATAGACAAGATTAGTACACTAATTGCTTGATTGCGAGGTTCATCACCTTCTAATTTAGTTTTTGTAACACTAATTATACCTCCAATGAAGGGAATCAAAAGCCAAAATAGCCAGTGCGCCCATATTCTAGCTTTCGCAGCATAGAGCAGCTTTATTCTAGCATCCTCTTGAGAGGCCGGTGCTGGGGAATAAGGACTTGTTGTTTCAACTCTTTCTTTTTGAACATTTCTATAAGTAGTCGGAAACGGGGGAGGTAATTCGCGTGGAATGGGTGGAGGTGCATCCTCTGGTAGAATATCGTTTAATTCAGTTTGGCTCAGGGGTTGCCATTCTTTCATACCTTTTTTCCAAACTAAAGTATTTTCATTAATATCACCTTGATTGGCTAAAGATTCCATCTCTTCAAGACTGAAACTGCCTCTTTTTTGATTGTCTTCTATAAAGTACCACATAACTTTTGAACCTATCTACTAATAGTCTGTTTGGATGATAAAAAAAACAAAATTATTCACTGCATTTTAAAAATGATATTGGGCTTTGTTCTCCTAATAACAGTAAACTTATCGCCATTAATTGCGAAACCTTAATGGATATAGCCTCGTTAAGTTACTCCTGAATTTCTGTCTAACTACATATTATAGGTCAACTCTCTGTATAACACTCTTCAGAGTAACGATATGGGTCAACTTTCTGCATATCACTCCATTTAGGCGCAATCGCAAGAAGTTCTTCGTCTATCACGCCCAAAAGCGTGTTAACCAGATGAGCTTACTGCAAACAATCTCCTTTTAAGGAGACTTATCACAGAAGCCTTCTAGGGTTCTAGCAAAGATTCTTAGATATGGCTGCACTTTGTCACAAAATTTCACTATTATTTTGACACTCTTAATGGTTAGAAGGGAAACATTGATCGCCAAGTCTGGTCAATTTTTTTCCAACGCATTTCAGGACATGACCTGCATAAGTAGCTAGACATAATAGACCTCTTGTAAAAATCAAAAATTGTTGTTAGGGTGAGGAGTCAGTAGCCAGTGGTCAGTAGTCAGGAGAATTAAGAATGAATAATAATTAACTAAATGGTCTATTTACAGATTTTATGTCATTTAATCCTTATTATTGTCGTTTTTAAACCCTCAAAAATTAATTATACAAGAGGTTTAATTAATTACACATATTTAACTACCTCTTGCCTATTTTAACCAAGAAATTAACTTTGCACCACTACTTATTACTTAATTACTGTTTATTTTGTAATTTTATCACTAATTCTTGGAAAGGTTGCCAATCATCTTTATAGGTAATGGCTTCCCAAACCGATTCGATTAGCGGTCTAAGTAAAGCAGTTTTAGGATTATAATGCGTTAAGGTGTCCCCAATTTGAACCAAAGAATCTGAGGGTAATTGATTTAAGACCAAACTATATAACTCTCGCCAACGTTGCCAATCAGCTTTCGGTAAATCCATATTTTCAATAATTAGAGAACTATTTTCTCGCCAACCGTAATTAAATTGTTCACTTAATTGATAGAAAAAGTCGTGATAACCGAGGCCAGTTTCTTGGAGAATTTCCACGGTTTTGCTGACCAATAAAGCAGATTCGGGAGTAAAAATATCCTCAAAACCTAACTTTTTGAGCATCATTTTTTGATAATAAAAATTGTAATGGTGGTCATATTTAGCCAAAGCCATATCTAACTCTAACAAGGACACGACCATCGACAGGGGAGATTGCAGTAACTCTAGATTTAAGCGACAGATAAAAGGCTGATTGCCATAACTATAACGGCCGCCGTAGTCGAAATAGGCCGCCGTAAATTGGGGGTTATAGGAAGGAATAAAAGCGTAGGGACCATAATCGAAACTTTCCCCAGTAATTGACATATTATCGGTATTGAGAACCCCATGACAAAAACCTGCGGCCATCCATTGGGCTGCTAATTTAGCGGTTCTTTCGATTAAAGCGGCGTAAAATTTTAAATAGCGATCGCTATCTTGGGGATTGACTTCGGGATAATAATAAATAATCACATGATCGAGGAGTCTTTTAATTAAATCGCTACGTTTAATATGAAATAAACGCTCAAAAGTCCCAAAACGAATATGAGAATTACTAACTCGAATCATCACCGAAGATCGCGTCGGGGAAGGTTCATCGCCGCGCCAGAGGGATTCCCCTGTTTCCACCAAACTCAAACAGCGAGAGGTATTCACCCCTAAACCGCGTAAAGCTTCCGCGGCTAAGACTTCTCTAACTCCACCCTTGAGAGTTAACCTACCGTCAGCATGACGGGAATAGGGGGTCCGTCCCGATCCTTTCGTACCAAAATCGTATAATTTGCCATCAATACCCCTAACTTGACCGTAGAGAAAACCGCGACCATCCCCCAAAAAAGGATTATACTCGCCAAATTGATAACCATGGTAACGCAGGGCCAAAAAGGGGGTCAGGGATTGAAATTTACCAAAAGCCTCGATAAAATGCTCATCTAAGGTTAATTCTGGCTGAATTCCCACCAAAGGTAATAAAGCATCATTGCGAAAACGAAGGATATGACTGGGAAAATCCGCAGCCGCAACTTGATCATAGTATTGGTCCCCCAAGTCCTGCATGGCGCTTTCGTAAGGGAGACTGAGAAAGGGATTGGTGAGATGGTCTGTCATAGTGGTGGTGTCGATCGAGCTTTGAGGCGTTAAAGTGATAAAGATAGCCAAAAATTTTTCTACTGAGACTATCAAACAGCGATGCCCGATTCTATTATGTATCAAGGGGACTATTTTCTTGTCCTTGAGGCCGATCAACCTGAACAATTCCAGACTCCCGACCAGTTGCGGGATAAGTTAAAAGATTTAATCACCGCAAAACCGGAGATTTGTCCCCGACAATTGGCGAAATTCTCTAGTTTTGAGGAAAAAGCTCTCTATCTGCGCGATAATTACTGTGAGTTAGACCTGGGTGAGGAGGGTTATTTACAATGGTATCTAGTGCGTTTGGAAAAATAAGTAAACCCGCTTTTTAACTTTTTACTTTCTAACTTGATCATTATGGGAGAAATAGAAGATTTACTGGCACAAATGAAGGCAGAATACCAGAAACGGGATCAGGAAAAACCGATGCCGTCCCCTTCTTCTCGCCAAGAAAAAGATCGTTACCCAGACGAATTTAAGGTTAATTATGCTGGCGATTCTGCTACCGATGCGCTTTTAAAAGCTTTAGCCTTAGAAAACCAAGAAAGGCAACAACAGGAGGCAGCGGAAAAAGAAAAAGCAGCGGCATTAAAAAAGCAGCGTAAGCGAGAAGCTTTAACTAGAAAGGCGAAGCAATGGTTAGATAAGTTAGATGCCAAATCGGAGGAAGGACGCTGGTTTGAGGAGTTTTCCTATAGCTACGATTCTCCTTTAGAAGCGGCGATCACCTATCTAGAAGCTTTGGGAGAAGTGGATATTTCTAAATGATCAGGTCTAATTTAAAGTTGTGGGTAAATTGGCCGCATCAAAAACTTGATTATGCCACCAAATATTATCACCAGCTATAATATTTGTGCCGTAACGGGGAACGATACCATAAACAGTGCCGGGGTCATAATCCAAAGCTTCACTGATGAGATTGTAGAGACGTTGTAGATCAAAACCCCGGGGGTCACAATGGGGATATTTTCCTTGATTAATCAGAAAACTATCCACGGCAAAATGGCTGACAATTTGCGGTAATTGTCCCGTTTGTAAGGCTGCGAGGAGATAATATTTCGCCGTTTGTTGGTATTGAAAATCGCTGTAACCGGGGAGGGGTTGCAAGCGTCCTTTGGTCAAACAGTGGGATCCCGGTGCTTGTACCAGTTCAATGTTAACGCTGGAGATAACCCGACGATTTCTTTCGGCAAAAATTGGTCGCAAGCGATCGCAATTAGGGTGAGATAGCTGCTGACAAATCGCTTCTGTTGCCCATAATGCGGTGCTTTTTGCTCCATCAAAGTAATTTGTGGGATATTCTTTGACTAAACGCCTAAAGACGGCTTCTGAAGGCGTATTTAACCATATTCTCGCTCTTTTTTCTAACTCAGGGGCCGATCGCGTACTCAAAGGAACACCCGCTAAAGCAAGTGCAAAACCCTTGACGCGGATAGTTTCTGGGGTAAGTTGCCACAGTTGACGCACTAATTGATCTCTGGTGTCTGCGGGCAGCATTTCGGCCGCTTGTTCGTAAAAAGTGGCCGTGGGACGGTGACGTTCAAAAAAAGGCCGGGCGATCGAGTCTAAAATATCTCTATCCCTGGAATTCGGTTTGCGGGGGATGTAAACATTCGGACCCAATTTCATCGGACCGCGAGCATATTTTTTCTGTTCTTCGATGTTACCCGCAGTCATACTCCAAGCTGTATCGTGGAGAATAAACAAAGGGGTGCGATCGAGGGTTAATTCGGTTTCTGGCGGGGTAATTTGCAAAAATTCGGCGATTTTCTGCTTTTCTAACTCATCTAGACTCTTACCGGCTAAATTCTCCCCCACAGTGGAGGGATTAAAAATATTTATGGTGGCAGTGGAGAGACTAGAGGTATTCAGTTTTAAAATCAGTAGGGACAAGACCAAACTAATCACCAAAGAAGTCACTCCCGATCGCCATTGTTCCGGGGGAAAGATAGAATATCTGGGGAGAGAAAATTGTCTTGATTTTTGCCGTCTTTGTCGATTCATCGAACCTTTTTAACTCGCTTTCCACCCATTGTATTGACTTTCTCGAAAAAGGGAATTAATTCTTGCAATAGGCAGCTTTGTTCTCCCCACACCCCACTTCATAATTCATAATTCATAATTCATAATTCCCACACCCCACACCCTACACATAATTACTGAGGAACCATTGAGTATTAAAAGCTCGATCGCAGGATATTTCTAGTAATCTTAGGCCTGATTCCGGTAAAACTGCGATTTTTTCCTGAAAATCAGTCCAATCGCTGATTAAATGGTAATCGATACCGTAGGTGTGACAGAGTTGGCAAAAGTCGATATTTTGGGGAGTGGCAAAAAATTCTTCAAAGGGAGGGTCAAATTTGGCGATCGGCAACATCTGGAAAATGCCTCCCCCCTTGTTATTGATTAAAATTATGGTCAAGGAGCCAACAAAATATTTTTTGATTAAAAAACCATTTGTGTCGTGTAATAGGGCTAAATCTCCCGTTAATAGCAGACTAGGGACATTTTTATAAGCTATTCCCATCGCAGTGGAGAGGTTGCCGTCGATGCCATTGGCCCCGCGATTAAAATAGGGACGAATTTGGCGATCGCTAGGCGGGTTAAAAAATTCCGCATAGCGAACAGGCATACTATTAGAGATAAAGATCGGGGTGCGGGGGGGGAGGTATTGGGAGAGCAGCCAGGGGATTTTCCCTTCAATCAGTTTAGTTTCTGCTGCCAAAAGGCGATCGATGGTTAATCTGGCTTGCTGGTCGAATTTCTGCCATAATTGCCGATATTCTTGGTTATTCTCGGTTTGCTCTGGGAATAAATCCCCTAATTGCTCGATATTTACCCTGAGATGTCTGGTTTTTCCCTGTAGAGGATCGTAATTATCGGGATGGGGATCGATAATCCAGCGCGGACAGTCGATTTCTTCTAACCAGGTCCGTAATTCTTTGCTGGTGGGTAATTCGCCAATTTGTAGGACAACATCGGGGGTTAATTGGGTTCTAAGGGCAGGATTCCGCAATAATAAATCATAGGTGGTGATCAGATGGGGATTTAACCCTGCATAGTTTCGCAGAGGAGATAAAGCTTCTGCTAAGACGGGATATTGTTGCGATCGGGCTAAATTAGCGATCGCCTGACAGTAACTTTCGGGGTTTTGCGGGGAAGCTAATCCCGCGATGATAATTCCTTTGGGGGGTAAAGAAGGAATTTCGAGAATTGAGCGGTTAATGGGCATATTTTGCCGAGATATGTGGCTAAAAAAAGCCTCTTGGTCAAAATTAGCCTCTAAATTGTTAATTTCTAGATCGGGAGTTGGTGCGAGGGGCTCCCGAAATGGTAAGTTGAGATGCACCACTCCGGGGACAGGATCAAGACAGCGCCACCACGCGTGGATGATAGTTTGACGGAGATAGCGTAAACGCTCGATATTGGCACTAGGACAGCTAATTTCCGCTTGCCAGTTGGGATAATTACCGTAGAGTTTGACTTGATCGATAGTCTGACCGGCGTGAGCATGACGCAATTCTGGGGGGCGATCGGCGGTTAGAATTAATAAGGGGACATGACTTTCTTTTGCTTCAATGACTGCGGGATAAAAATTAGCCGTGGCGGTCCCGGAAGTGCAGACTAAAACCACCGGTTGATACAATTGTTTGGCTAATCCCAGGGCAAAAAAAGCGGCCGAGCGCTCGTCTAAGATGGGAATAGCTTCAATCTGGGGATGTCTTGCCAAGGCTATCGTTAAAGGAGTCGATCGCGATCCGGGAGAAACCACCCCTATCTTCAATCCCAAACGGGCCAATGTTTCGACTAAAATAGAACCCCAAAGTGTATTAAGATTGCGAAAATCGATCGACATTTATCAGTTCAGTCCAAAGGTTAGGGGACAATAAGATAAATTTAACATTGGCTGGAACCGGCCAAGAATAAGTTATTCCTGAGTCAGCGATGCGGGTTAAGTTTACTCTCAATTCCCAGGCCAATTTATCCCTTTTCGGGTTCCCTTCTCGCCAAGTTTTAAGGGGAAAATTTAGATACTGCTGCTCAACCTTCTCTTTAACGGTTTAGGAATCAAACCAAATAGCTGCACCTTAGCCATCATCCCCAATAAATAGCTAGTCTTTCCCAAAATCCACATAGGTTAATCCTGTTTTAGCGTCGGTTAGGGACTTACGATATTTATCATAAATTGCCTCCCCAGGAATATCTTCCGAGAATTGCTTCGGTAGTTTAAAAGAGGTGCGGGGATAGCGTTGGCGGATGTCAAGAATGGCGCGATAGGGAAGATACCATTTACGCATTACTTTCAACAATTCGGCAAATTGAGCGTAGGATTTGCTATGTCTGTAGGTCAGGGCAATGTATTGCAGCATTCGAGCATAGGTTTCCGGTTTGCTCTTATTATTAGGCACACCGATAATATTTTTCAGCTTCTCAAAAACTTCGTACTTACTAATTACCAAAACAACTAAACTAGGATAATCTAGTGTTTGTTTTTCGCGAGAAGTCTCCACGATATCAGAAACAGTTCTGAGGACAGAATAGTCCGCTAGTTGGTAGGCTTTAAATAGGGATAAAAGTTTTAATCCTAATTCGTACTCTGCCAGACGTTCCAATTCAGTTTGATAGGCTTTTAGGGCAACTTTTCCCTCCTCCGTTTTCACATCGGGCAGAGTTTCCAGCAACTTTTCTGCTACTCTAGCTTGAAAAGCCGCCTTATCTTCGTAGTCAGAGGCAAGCAGAGATTCCACATATTGATAAAAATCCTGTTGTTTAGAACTACGATAACGAAATTCTGTTTGATCAAGGCTTAAATAACTATTTTTTGCTTCGATCGCTCCTTGCAGTAGTTTAATACTTTCATCTAGTCCTGCGTATTCTCCAATTCCTCTAGCTAGACAGTATTTAATCTTCACAAACATGAGAAATTCTTGACCGCTAAACTTATCACTATCGATCGATTCTGCTGTCTTGGCAAATCCCCCCAGCGCTGACATTTCCCGGTTGTGGACAATCTGTACCAATTCAGGCACCTCTGGCTTGAAAAGTTTTCTTAAAATCAATTCTATGAATTTTCTCATCTTCAGGCACCTCCGGCTTTTTTTGAAACAATTTTGTTAGAATTAATTCTACGGCGTTGATCCTCAGCATAAAGTATAACCGAATTTGCCATCGACTGCTGAGGAACGACTCGCCAAAAAGAAGACTTTGTACCTCGGAGTCTGGGCAAATAACTGATTTTGAGGGATTGAGATAGATAGGTTTTGAAAATTTTCCCTTATGATCCTGATTACAGAACAAATTTACCAGCGCATTGTCACCCACGCCGAATCCACCTATCCCGAAGAATGTTGTGGGTTACTCGTGGGAAAAATTACCGAAACCGCAGCCCAAGTGATCACCGTGCAAACCACAGAAAATAACTGGTCAGGTAATAGGAAAAACCGCTTTAGTATTGCGCCAGAAGTGCTTTTACAAGCTCAAAAATCGGCGCGGGAAAACCAGCTAGAAATTATCGGTATCTATCATTCCCATCCCGATCATGCCGCCATTCCCTCGGAAATCGATCGCCAATTAGCCTGGTCAGGATATACTTATTTAATTGTCTCCGTAGTTTCAGGACGAGCGATCAATTTACAAGCTTGGCAACTGGACGAAGGCGAACAATTTCAACCGGTAAAAATATTATAGTCTTGTATGACTAGCGCTTCCCCTGCTTTCCACTCACCCGCAATCGATTTAATCGGGATAGGTCCCCTGTGGACAGGTTTTAGCCAACCTGGTTTTTCCCCCGATCCTTCCGGGACAAAAGTGCAGTACCATGGACGATTATTATGGCTAGGAATAGGTTGCATCCGTGGGACGGAGAAAGCGGTCATAGATAGGGCAATTAGGGATGTTTTTAAGCGTTATCACCTCTCTTTAGCCGCTATTGCTGGTATCGCCACCCTTGACATCAAAGCTGATGAACAGGGTTTAATTGCCTACTGTCAGGAGAAAGGATTGCCACTAAAAACCTTTACTGCTGAGGAGTTGAGAGATATTAATGTCCCCAATCCCTCGGCTATTGTCCACAAGAAAGAAGGAACCCCTAGCGTCGCTGAAGCTGCCGCTTTAAAAATGGGCCATACTTTGCTAGTAAGCAAGCAAATAGAAGCCAAATCGGTGACGGTGGCAGTTTCTTTGGCAGCCAGGGAATATAGAGGATAACAAATCGATGCTTAAACAGGTTTTATTTCTTAGTAATGGTCATGGTGAGGATTTAAATGCTAGTTTAATTCTGGGGGAATTACAAAAAATTCAGCCCCAATTATCTATAGCTGCTTTGCCTTTAGTGGGAGAGGGAAAAGCTTATCAAAAATTGTCAGTACCAATTATTGCCCCCACTGCCACTATGCCATCGGGGGGAATTATTTATACCAATCCTTTGAATTGGATTAAGGATATTGGTGCGGGATTAATTAGTCTAACTATTCAGCAAATTCAGGCAGCTTTTAAAGTTAGCAAGGATTGTGATTTATTGATAGCAGTGGGGGATATCGTGCCGATTGCGATCGCTCGTTTAACCGGTCGTCCCTTTGTGGCTTTTATTGTTTCTACTTCCAGTTATTACGAAGGCACAATTAAATTACCTTTACTCACGGAATTATGTTTAAGATCGAAGAATTGTTTAAGAGTTTTTACCCGGGATAAATATACAGCAACAGACCTAGAAAATCGGGGTATTAAAAAAGCGATTTTTGCCGGTTATCCGATTATGGATGTCTTAACACCAACGGGTAAAGATTTAGAATTAGATAGTCAAATTCCCATGATTGCTTTATTAGCGGGGAGTCGTTTACCCGAAGCTTTGAGTAATTTGGCTTTACAGTTACAAGTCTGTGAGGAAATAGTTAAAATTAAACCGATGCAGTTTCGGGCTGCTATTGTTCCTAGTATCAGAGAAACCGACTTAGAAAATTTAGCTAAACAAGAGGGATGGCATTATTTAGGAGCGGGAAAATTAGAGAAAAATGGGGCTTTATTGTGCTGTTATCGTGATGCTTTTGCCGATATTCTACACCATTGTGACGCTTGTTTAGCCATGGCGGGTACAGCAGTAGAACAAGCGGTGGGATTAGGAAAACCCGTCCTACAAATACCCGGATTTGGTCCCCAATTTACCTATCCTTTTGCCGAGGCACAAATGCGCTTATTAGGGGAATCGGTGATAACTATTGGACAGAAACCCACGGAGGTGAATTTATTTAAAAATGCCGCGGTTAAAATTATTGATATTTTGACAGATTCTCCTTATTTACACAGATGTTTAGAAAATGGCAAAATTAGAGTGGGAGAGTCTGGAGGTAGCAGAAATATTGCCGAGGAAATTTATAGCATTTTTAAAAAGTAATGGCAGAGATAGTTATACTAAATCCGTTGAGTATAGGCTACATATCAGGAGAGGCAATAGATAATCAGAACGTAGGTTGGGTTGAAGCATGAAACCCAACACTTGCAAGGGTTACGCTACCGCTAACCCATCCTACAAATAATTGTGCCTCCCTACTTATCAGGACAGGCAATAAATAATCAGTCTTTAATAACCAGATTTAGGATTAAAATAAAATTATTATACTATCATTACTCCCAGGGATTTTACCAAAATGTCTAACGAAACCGTTACTTATAGTCTTGAATCTGTCCTCAAGGAAATCAAAGACAGCATCAAGGAAGTTAACCAAAAAATCGACATCTTGCAACAGGATGTTAACCAGAAATTTGACAAAATCGACGAACGGCTAACTAAGCTAGAGGTAGGACAGACAAAACTAACTGAGAAAGTCGATGGGATGGATAGAAGACTAGAAAAGGTGGAAGGAACCCAAAAAAATCAAGTTTGGACGTTAATTATCCTTTTAGGAGGAGCGATCGGAACAGCAGCGTGGCGCTCTTTCTTTTCTGGCAATCCTTAGAAATATTACTATAATTTCTCACTTTAGGGTAGTTATGAGGGGAAATTAGCAGATGTGAAACTCAGGTTAAAAATAAGGGATATTTAACCCATCCTACCCCTAATTATGCTTTCCTCAACCATCTTTTTAACAATCGCCACAATGCCACTATTATCCCCCCAATTAAAACTAAAGGAAACTTAATCACCCCCAGAAAGAAAGCAACGATTAAGGGATATTTTCGGGTTTCTAATTGCCGAATTGCCTGATCGCAATCTTGAACATCCGCTGCTAACCCCAATGCTTGATATAATTCCCGCGCTTGAAGATATGCTTCTTTCGCTTCCGATATACGTTTGAGTTTATAGTAGGTAAGTCCCAGATTAAACCAAGCTTTCGCTTCACCCCTCCGATCACCGATTTCCCGTTCGATTGCTAAAGACTGTTGATAAAACTCGATCGCTTTTTGGTATTCTCCTAGGGAATAGTAAACATTGCCTAAATTACCGTAGGAATACGCTTCACCCCCCCGATCACCGATTTCCCGTGTGATTGCTAAGGACTGTTGATGAAACTCGATCGCTTTTTCGTATTCTCCTAGGGAATCGTAAACATTGCCTAAATTATTGTAGGAAGTCGCTTCACCCCCCCGATCACCGATTTCCCGTGTGATTGCTAAGGACTGTTGATAAAACTCGATCGCTTTTTGGTATTCTCCTAGGGAATAGTAAACATTGCCTAAATTACCGTAGGAATACGCTTCACTTTCCCGATCACCGATTTTTCGTGTGATTGCTAAGGATTGTTGATGAAACTCGATCGCTTTTTGGTATTCTCCTAGGGAATAGTAAACATTGCCTAAATTATTGTAGGAAGACGCTTCACCCCCCCGATCACCGATTTCCCGAAGGATTGCTAAGGACTGTTGATAAAACTCGATCGCTTTTTGGTATTCCCCTAGGGAATAGTAAACATTGCCTAAATTACCGTAGGATTTCGCTTCACCCCCCCGATCACCGATTTCCCGATCGATTGCTAAGGACTGTTGATGAAACTCGATCGCTTTTTGGTATTCTCCTAGGGAATAGTAAACAATGCCTAAACTGGTGAGGGATGCGGCATAATTCCAGTTGGTTTGCTCCTCCTGTTGTTGGTAAACAGTGACTAATTCAAGGTAATAATCCGCTAGGGTTTGATAATACCCGCGTCGGGTGAGAAAATCATCGATAGCACGGAGAATATCAAAAGCATTGTCGTACTCGGTTAACTGATAGCAATGATAGAAAATTTCTAGGTAAGGTTGCACATCGTTGAGGATTTCCCAGGAGTCGGGTTGAGCAATAGAAAGATAATAGGCGATCGCTTTTTGGTGTAATTCCCTTTGATCGCCGGCTTTGTATTGTGCATATTCCCAAACTAAAGGCTGAAAACTAAAAATTCGCTGGCGATTTTCCTCTTTTTCTTCTAATAATGATCGTCGCTGCAATTCTCGCAGATCTGCCGTGATCTCGGATAGTTCGATCTCTGGGTAATTATCCATCACCGCTTTGGCTGCCAGAGAATCAAATTCTCGGCGATAAATGCTGGTTTTAGTGAATAATTCTTGCTGTCTTTGGCTAAGTCGCTGAAAACTAGCATCTAAAACTAAAGCAATTCCCACTGTCTCTTGACGATGGCTCCCCACCACCTGCGGATCGCTCAAAAGTTGCGATAAATTTCCTAATCCTAAATCCGCTAACCTTTCTAAACTGGGGTTTTGCGGAAATTCTGCTAAGATTAAATCCGCCACCAATCGCAGGAGTAATGGATGACCATCCACCCGTCGAGAAAAGTTCTCTAGATCCCCTGTTATTCGCGATTCCGCTAACAATTGCGCCCCTTCAGGAGGTTTCAAACCTTTTAGCTCGATCCAACGGTTAAAACCCCTAGTTTTTGGCTTTTCTCTGGTGGTGACTATAATTTTGCTCGTGTCACCTTTTTCTATCCAAGCAGTGAAAAACTGCTGATAAAATTCATTATTCCAAGAACCATCTTCCCCTAATAAACTCTCTAGATTATCGATAATAATTAGGTGGCGATGGCGTTGCAATTGTCTGATTAAAGCTTCCTGTAAATCTATTTCTTTTTCGGGGACAGGATAACCAAAGTCCGTCAGGAATTGGCGAGCTAAACCACTAAATCCGCCCAGATTTCCCGCTTCCCACCAAAAGCGTTTTGGGAATAAATCTTCATCGTCTCCTAGGGAAGGATCGAGGGTAATTTTCTCCTCAAAAATTTTACTAGCTAGGGTAGATTTTCCAATTCCTCCAACTCCTTTGATGCCAATCATCGCAACATTTTGATCATTAAACCACTGCTTAATTTGGGTGATTTCCTCCTCCCTTCCCTGCCAATGGACGAGACTTTTTCGAGCATTTCCTCCCTTGAAAGTACTCCTTTGACTACTGCGATTATTTTCTATTGCGTCTGCTTTTGCGTGCAGATCCGCCAGTCATTCAGGAGGGATTCCTAGATTTAAATTACCCTTAACTTCTTGAATGTTCAATTGTTGTTTAATATCTTTGTTAATTTGCATACCAATTTGAGTTTTCGTTTCTGTTTGATTCTGATTAATTGTCATAATTTGTTGTGCTAGGGTTTGGATTTCTTGGGCAAAATTGGGGTCTTTGAGCATTTCTACCTGTAAAAAAGGAACCACTTGCTGTTCAATCATCGCCTCGGATTTGGTTTGTTCGGCTGCCGCTAAAACCTGAGCGGCGGCGGGTTCCTTTTGTAACTTTTGCTTAATTTTTTGCCACAATTCTACACCTTTATCCATGGCTGCTTCCGTTAATTTACCGATAACAGCTTCAAAGGCGATTTTAGCGATTTCGGCGGCGGCTAATTCGGCTAACATAATTATTAATTGTGAGAATTTTTCGCCATTCTAGCACAACGGCAACAGCAGTTGTGGACGGTTTAAATGTTTGGTTGACTGTTCAAAAAGTAAAAAACAAAACTCTGATATCGTTGCCACAACAGGATTGAGATTAGAGCGAAGCGGACGCGCTGGTAAGCTAAGACATATTTAGGGTTTGCGGCAAAAAGTAGGGGCGAAGCATTCGGATAGAAAATCTCCGGTTTCACCGATAGGTTATTGCCCGAATGCTTCGCCCCTACAGGACGCGGATGAAGACGCAAAAATCTTGCACCTGTTTCGCTCGTAAAGCCACAAAACCCCTACCTTGCCTACATTTCACATTTATTCAGCAAACCCTATTTAAACTGCTTATTCTTAGATTAGCCGAATCTCCTCCGATTCCTTTACTGTTGCCTCTTGCCTCGTCTCAACAAGCAATTTAAATTACGAACAGCTTATTAATGCTTGAGCAGCCCTCAGAAGCCCTTTTATTGGGCGTTGCTGATTTGAGATATGAATCTTCTTTTGTGGGATTTTTAAAACCTAGACCCAAACTAACTTTTGGATAGGTGCAAGGTTGTCATTCATACCTTGATTCAGCAACGCCTTTTATTGAAGCCCGTTATTCCCTAAAGTCGTTGACAATAAAGCTATAAGTAGGTAGGCACAATTATTTGTAGGATGGGTTAGCGGTAGCGTAACCCATGCGGGCGTTGGGTTTCATGCTTCAACCCAACCTACGTTCATTTTATATTTAATTCCACCCACCTACTTAGACAAACTTAAACCGTTAGATTGCAAGAGTAGAAAAAGTAGTAAAATAGTTCAATACCCGTAAAACATGAACAAAACATGACTACTCTATTGCAAAAAGCATTCACAGAAATCCAGAAACTGCCAGAGCATCTTCAAGATGAACTTGCTCAACAATTGCTGGAAGATATTGAAAGTGAATTAAAATGGCAGCAAAGCCTTTCTAACGAAGATATGGAATTGGGAGCTTTAATAACAATGGCACAGGAAGCTCTGATAGAAGAACAAGAGGGGAGAACAGAAGATAAAGGCTTTGGGGAAGAATGAAGTCATCCAGAACCAAGAGGTTTCGTCAACTTTTTCTAAGTTTGCCGCAAAGGGTACAAGAAACAGCCAAGAAAAATTACCAGATTTGGAAAGAAAATCCATTTCACCCCAGCCTAGAGTTCAAAGAGGTGAAACCAAGAGAAAAAATCTGGTCAGTCAGAGTCGGCATTGGATGGCGAGCATTAGGGATTAAGAATTCAGAGGAAGAAAAGATAGTTTGGTTCTGGGTTGGATCGCACTCCGAGTATGACAAGATTCTAGGTAAGAATTAGAAGCGATCTAACAAATCACTGCACCCGACCTTATGCTAAAGTTATCTAAATCATCCCAAGTCATTGGCGGCGGGTGATGGGCAACGTTAGACCTACACCCTCTGATTGTTAACGGTGATTATAATCCTAGAGAGGATTCTTTTTTTCCTATCACTGCATAGAAGGGATCAGCAACCATAATTCCTAACATTTGTAGGAAACTGGGGGTAGTAGCAGGACGAACGATCGCCTGTACTTCCCTAAATCCCGCCACCGATTTAAAATAGGATTTCACTAACGCTACCCGGCCTAAATCGCTATTATCGCGCCAAGCAGCGATCGCTTTTTGGTAAAACATCCGATTGGAAAAACTAACCACCACCAGACCATTAGGCTTTAAAATGCGATACAGTTCCGCAAAAATCGCCTCTGGATACTGCAAATACTGCACCGACACCGTGATTAACACCGCATCAAAAGAACTATCCCCTAGGGGCAATTTTGGCTGTGCATTGAGGTCTTGGACAAAATAACTATGCAAGCGGGGATTTTTGGCTAACTCCTCCCCATTCATCCCGTGACCTTCGATATGCTCAAATTCCATCTCCTCCGGTAAATGGGACACCCAGCTGCTCATCAGGTCTAAAATGCGTGTATTCGGCGATAATATCTCTCGGTAGAGAGCGGTTAATTGATCGATAAAACCCTCATCCACGTGGGTGACGAAGCGGGGAAAAGCATAAAAATCGCTGTCTTTGGTCGGATCGAGTTTAGTTCTTTCTTCGGGTCGGAGCATTTTTGTCAAGTTAATTTTACTATTCTTAACATACCCCACAGACAGAAAAAAGGGTTAACCGAACTGGTCAACCCCTAGGCTTGGGAACGCGCTGTAAATCTTAGCTTTGAACGACTAGCTTAACGTTAGCGTTTTGCAGACCGCGCTGTTTCACTTCGGATAGGGTTTTGTTCACAGCGTATTTTTGGTTGATCGAGTTGATCAATTCGGTTTGATTGTGTTTTTTGGCTACACCCCAGAGGTCAGCGATTAAATCGAAACTGCCGTCGGTATTGCGGGACCAACCGAGATCATATTCGCCATCGAGAACAGCAACGATGTCAGAGCGAACCCGTTGACCGTTGTAACCACGAACATCAGCTTCGGTTTTCACGCTAATACCGAGGTCGCGGAGAGAAGCTTTGAGGATTTCGGCATCGGTGATTTTGGTCCGGAGAGTGCTAAAATGAGACATTGGAATTTCCTCTTTGTAGATTAAGAATTAACAACAACAGATTGAGAGTTAAAGAGTGCCGCCAAGCGGCTTTTCGAGGCATTGCTAGTCCCTGAGAACTAGCCTTTCATCCCGTTGGGAGCGGGCGAAAGTCTGTTAGAACTCCAATCGCTGGTACTCAGCGACGGAGGCCGAAGCAGGTCGGGCGCGTTGTCTGGCCCAATCACGCAGGGCAGTTACCTGTTCGGTCATGGTGCGAGATAGGGGCAGAGTCGCCTTAATCGCCGCAATAATGTCCAATTGCGTGAATTCGCGATCTTGGGCGAAGGCCTCATACATGGCGGCAATCAGCGCCTGTTCTATTTCCGCACCGGAAAACCCATCGGATACCTTGGCTAACTGCTCCAAATCGAAGCGAGAAATGTCGGAGCGTCGTTTAGTCAGGTGAATATTAAAGATATCTTGTCTTTCTTCGGAATTGGGCAAATCGACAAAGAAGATTTCATCGAAGCGCCCCTTGCGGAGAAATTCCCCCGGTAGCCGTTCAATCCGGTTAGCTGTGGCCATGACGAAGACGGGCGAGGTTTTTTCCTGCATCCAAGTCAGGAAGGAGCCGAAGATGCGGCTAGAGGTTCCCCCATCGGAATCGGCGGATCCCGTGCCACCGGCAAAAGCTTTATCTAATTCATCGATGAAAAGAATGGCCGGAGAGATGGATTCGGCAGTTTTTAAGGCATTACGCAGGTTAGCCTCGGACCGTCCCACCATGGAACCATCGTAAACCCGTCCCATATCTAAGCGCAGGAGCGGTAAACCCCAGAGGCGCGAGGTGGTTTTAGCGATTAAGGACTTACCACAGCCCGGTACTCCTAAAATTAGCATTCCTTTCGGTTGGGGGAGTCCGTAACCTCTGGCTCTTTCTGTAAAGGCATTTGAGCGCTGTTTTAACCATCTTTTTAATTCTTCCAGACCGCCGACGGCATTGATGGTCTCGTCTTCTTCAACGTATTCTAAAATTCCGTTGCGGCGAATCAGTTGTTTTTTCTCGGAAAGGACGATTTCTACCTCGTCTTCCGTGAGTTTGTTCGCTTTTACATAGGCTTTGCGGTAAACTTTTTCGGCTTCATCTTTGGTTAAGCCTAAGGCCGCTTTCAGGAGTTTTTCCCGGACCTCTGTGGTGGTACGACGATTTTGATTTTTGCCTAGGTGTTGCGAGAGAACTGTATCTAACTCTCCCATGTCCGGCAGGGGAAAATCTATAACTACTACGTCTTTCTCTAGTTCTATGGGGACTTCTTGCAGGGGAGACATTAAAATAATGATTTTTTCGGTTCCTTTAAAGCTGGCGATCGCATCTCTTAACCAGCGATTGACCGGAGCGGAAGTGATGAACGGATGCAGGTCTTTGAAGATGTAGATGCCCGCTTCCCGTTGACGCACTACCCATTCGATCGCCGCTTCTGGCGACACGGTATTATGTTGACTGGTTTGGCGCGGTTGACCCAGTTCGATCATGCCGTGGGTAACAGTCCAGACAAACACCCGTCGATGTTGTGTATTTAGTTGGGCTATTTTGCTGATGGCTTCTTCCGCCCTTTCCTCCTCGGAGGTGACGAGGTAAATCAGGGGATACTGAGCCTTGACGAGAATTCCTAGCTCTTCTTTCATAACATCGACCCTATTTGTGGTAACGGTTTTGACCTTGGGCGGCTGATGGCTGTGGATGCCTTGTTCGGCTACTGAGAGTTTAGCAGGGAACTAAGGCCGCTTCTCCTTCGGCGGTTCCTTGAGCGCCAACGGGTTCGGGAACTTCGAGCGGGAACTCGTCGCCCACTATTGCGGGCTGGCGTTTGATCGACCTTAGCCGATCTTCTTTCATTACTAACGCGGCATCACACTCGGGACAGACATGAACCTGATAGGTTTTGCCATAGGCGGCGGCTTCGATTTCTTCTACCTTTTCGGGGTATTTCAGGTAAAAAGCGATCGCTTTCTCCACCAGCCCTGACATCGACTCTTCATCGATTGCGGCTCTTATTTTTAGTTGACGATGGACTCCAGGGGGAAGGTACAGTGTGACTTTTTGCTTGTCTTGCATATCACTAAATTGGTTTACCCGGGTATGTGTCCTTACTATAACCACTGTCTTTCCCTCCTGTCAAGACGGTAAGCTGTTATAACAGCATAATTGTAATATTTCTTTACAATTGATGGGGAAGTGGGGAGGGGGAATTATGAATTATGAATTATGAATTATGAAGTGGGGAGGGGGAATTATGAATTATGAATTATGAATTATGAAGTGGGGAGGTGGGGAGGTGGGGGGGTGGGGAAGTGGGGAAATTGAACTAAAACCCCAAAACCCTAAAACCCTAAAACCCTAAAACCCCAACCCCCAACACCTAAAACCTGTCTCCTGTCTCCTGAATTGAGCAAACCCTAATTACTATTGATACGACTTAAAAAGGCTTGTAAGCGCTCGCTGTGGGGATTATTAAAGAAAGTGTCGGGATCGCCTGCTTCTTCGATGACACCTTGATTAAAGAACAAAACCTTGTTAGAGACTTCCTTAGCGAACTGCATTTCGTGGGTGACGACTACCATAGTCATACCGTCATTGGCCAATTGACGCATAACGTTTAACACTTCCCCGACTAATTCCGGATCCAGGGCCGAAGTGGGTTCATCAAATAAAATCACCTCTGGTTTCATGCAGAGACTGCGAGCGATCGCCACCCGTTGTTTTTGTCCTCCCGATAATTGGTCGGGATAAACATCGGCTTTTGGTGCTAATCCCACCTTTTCCAGATAATGAATAGCCGTATCCTTAGCCTCATTTTCCGGATGGTGTAACACTTGCTTGGGCGCTAACATCAAGTTTTGCAAAACGGTGAGATGGGGAAAAAGATTAAAGTGTTGAAACACCATACTTACCCGGCTGCGTAACTTGCGGAGGACTGATTGATTTAACTTCGGGGAAGAGATGTCAATTCCCATCACCTCCAAGCGGCCGCCGTTAATTGTTTCCAAACGATTGAGACAGCGTAAAAAGGTACTTTTGCCGCAGCCAGAGGGACCGATTACCGATACCACGTCCCCTTGATAAAGAGTGCCTGTAACTCCTTTAAGTACCTCTAAAGAGCCGTAACTTTTGCGTAAACCTTCACTAACAATCACAGGGGGGGTAGTGGTCATGATGTCCTCTCGTAAAAAATTTTACATTCTGTATAAAAGTATCCAGATTAGTTTCTGCTAGATTGTATCCTTGACGACATTTTATCAAGAGGAATAATCATAATACTCAAATAGTCTCTCTACATCTGTCTTAGGTGGCAAGTAGGACGAAATCCATAACTTAATTGAGTAAAAAAATCAAGGAGAAAAAATTAAAAAATGATTAAATTTTGGCGAGGGCGGGCGGTACAGAGAGTTATCTTTGCCTTGTTAGGATTAGTCTTGGCGCTCGGATTAAGTGTTATTCCCGCTTTTTCCCAGACTCCTCCTAATCCTTTTCGAGTCGCCACAGAAGCAACTTTTCCACCCTTTGAATTTCAACAAGGGGGACAATTAACCGGATTTGATATCGATTTAATGCGAGCGATTGGAGAGGAAGCCGATCTCAACATTGACTTTAGAAATTTACCCTTTGATGGCATTATTCCGGCTCTACAAGCGAGAACAGTGGAAGCCGCTATTAGTGGCATGACCATCACCGCCGAACGGGCCCAAGCGATTTCTTTTTCTCGACCTTATTTTAGGGCTGGTTTAGCGATCGCTGTTCGGGAAGATAATAAGACGATTAAAAATTTTGAAGACTTAAAAGGCAAAAGAATTGCCGTCCAAATTGGCACAACGGGAGCCTTAGAAGCGACAAAAATACCGGGGGCAACAGTTAGTCAATTTGACTCGGCGGCCTTAGCTTTGCAGGAATTAATTAATGGTCGAGTTGAGGCGGTAGTTAACGATAAACCCGTGACTTTGTATGCAATTAAACAAGCGGGTTTAAGGGGAGTAAAAGTAGTCGGAGAATTATTAACAGAGGAATTCTACGGGATTGCTTTACCCCAAAATTCCCCCTATCTCCAGTTAATTAATGATGCTCTCGGTCGAGTCATAGAAAGTGGTCGGTACGATGCTATTTTTCGGCAATGGTTTGGAGAAAAACCGCCAGAATTACCCTTAGTTGCCCCAGCTTTAAAGAATTTACAGGAATCGAGTTTTAACTGGGGAGAATTATTCTATAACCTGATTTTTAAAGGGGTTCCCTGGACAATTCTGTTAACGGTTCTGTCTTTTCTGTTCGGGTTAATCGGCGGAACTTTAGTGGCCATTGCCCTGATTTCTCCCTACAAATGGTTAAAAATAATTTGCCGCATCTATGTGGATTTCTTTCGGGGAACACCGATGCTGGTGCAATTATTCTTGATCTATTTTGGTTTGCCAGGGTTGTTCCGAGAAATTGGCTTAAATATCGACTTAGATCGTTTACCGGCGGCCCTATTTGCCCTAAGTTTAAATGTAGCGGCCTATTTAGCTGAAATTATGCGCGGCGGTATTCAATCGATCGATAACGGTCAATGGGAAGCTTGTTCTAGTCTAGGAATGTCCCCAGTGCAAACCATGCGCGAGGTGATTTTTCCCCAAGCTTTTCGCCGGATGTTGCCCCCCTTGGGGAATGAATTTATCACCCTAATTAAAGATACCAGTTTAGCGGCAGTAATCGGTTTTGAAGAATTATTCCGGCAAGGTCAGTTAATGGTAGCCACTACCTATAAAGCTTTCGAGATTTATATCGCTGTTGCTTTAGTTTATTTGGTTTTAACTACCCTTTCCTCCGTGGTATTTAAGCGCTTAGAGATTTATATGGATCCCCTACATAAATCTAAACAGGAACAGAAAGCCTAGGGGCAACAGATGGGAACTGAAACCGAGTTTAAGAGAATTGTCAGGGGGGTAACTTCCAGGCTCTCTTGGATTTGGTGGGTAAAATGTATTCTAAGATACATTCCTTCTAGCGAGGGGGTGGAACGAACCACAAAGACACAAAGGACACAAAGATTGATCGATCATATTGTAAGTTAAACTTATCACACAGAACCCAGAAGAGCCACTTCCCTGACTGTTAAAACCGACTAAGGGCAAGAAATTAAGCTTAAAATGCCGAGGTGGTAGTCAATCAGTCGGTCGAACCCGGGTTTCTAGAGGCAGAAATAAGCCAAAAAGCCCCTAAACCGGAGGTAAGAACCACGACAATAATTGACCCGACCAATAACCAACTATTTTTAGAAAATGGCTGTTTTGAAGCAGTAACGGTGATGGGACGAGTGACCGGGATTTCTTCCTTAACCCGCAGCGAAGAAGAGGGGGGTGTAACCAAACGGGGAGGAACCGGGATGACGAAGGAGGGTTCCTCGACGGGATTCCTCTCAAAACTCTTTACCACTTTTTCTAATCGTCTTCCCTGATCAACTACTGTCTCGATTTCCTGACGTAATTGCCGATTACTCTTGACAAGTTGCTGGTTTTGTGCTTCTAGAAATTCCACCCGTGCCTGGGTGGCCTGCAATTCTTTGACTAATTCCCGATAGACCGAGAGGGGAACCGAGGGGCGACCGGTGCAACTCTGGGGTACTTGGGGGTAAATACGGGGCGTAGTGGTCATGAATCGACTAATTTAGGGCTTTTAAGCGGTAAAAATGCCCCACAGGACCGGTTCCGCTACCGATGGCGAGGGAATGCTCAAGGGCGTTAGTAACGTAATCCTTGGCTTTTTTCACCGCTATTTTCAGGTCATCCCCCAAAGCGAGGTTGGCTGCGATCGCTGCCGATAGGGTACAACCAGTCCCGTGAGTGTTATTGGTTTCGACGCTTCTGGTCTGAAAAGTTTCCCATTCCTGTCCATCAAAGTAGATATCAACCCCACGCAGCCGGCCCTTCATGCCTCCCCCTTTCACTAATACCGGTGTGGCCGACTTCTGGAAAATAATTTCGGCGGCCGCTTTCATCGTCTCAAAATCATTGATCTCGATGCCACTTAAAAGCTGTGCTTCGTAACGATTGGGGGTAACAATCGAAGCCAGAGGAATTAAACTATTAAAAAGACTATCTATAGCCCGATCATCAATTAATTTGGCTCCTACCCGCGAAACCATAACCGGATCCACCACTAAACTGATTAAACGCCAGCGCTCGATCGCCTCGGCCACCACTTCGATAATCTCGCTGCTGAACAGCATTCCTGTCTTCACCGCTTGCACACCCAGATCCCCGACCACGGCATCGATTTGGGCCCTGACCATTTCTGGACTTAGGGACTCGACGCGCTCGACTCCCAGGGTATTTTGGGCGGTAATGCAGGTAAGGGCGCTGGTGCCGTGAACTCGGTGGAAGGCGAAGGTTTTCAAATCCGCTTGAATTCCCGCGCCGCCACCACTATCGGAACCGGCGATGGTGAGAGCAATGGCAGTCATAGGAGGTTAGCGATCAAAAGGACGACGACGTTGCAAGAATTCGGGGATATCTAATCCCGCCGGTTTTGGTGGTTCGGGAGTCGGGACAGGACTTGGTGCGGGGGTATTGATCACCACCTTGTTAGTGGTGGGACGAGAGGGGGATTCGCCGGAAAAACCGGTGGCAATGACGGTAATTCTGACTTCTCCCTGCATTTTCTCGTCAATTACTGCCCCAAAGATGATATTAGCGTTGGGATCCACCACTTCATAGATAATTTCCGCGGCGGCATTGACTTCGTGTAAGGTTAGATCTTGACCACCGGTGATGTTAAAGACCACACCTTTCGCCCCTTCGATCGAGGATTCCAGTAACGGCGAGGAAATAGCAGCGATCGCTCCTTCCTTAGCCCGAGATTTTCCGGAACCGATGCCGATGCCCATTAGGGCCGAGCCTGCATCGGCCATCACTGCCCGCACATCGGCGAAATCCACATTTACCAGACCCGGGATAGTGATAATATCCGAGATGCCCTGTACCCCTTGGCGCAGCACATCATCGGCGACCCGAAAAGCCTCCTGTAGGGGAGTTTCGGCGGGTATTACCTGTAATAACTGGTTATTGGGGATAATAATCAGGGTATCGACCCGACTTTGTAAACCGCCCACCCCTTCATCGGCCTGATTAGTGCGACGACGACCCTCGAAGGTAAAGGGACGAGTGACAACTCCCACGGTCAAACAGCCGATTTCTTTGGCAATTTCGGCCACAATTGGAGCGGCCCCCGTTCCCGTGCCGCCGCCCATGCCGGCGGTAATAAAGACTAGATCGGTTCCTTCCAATGCCTGGGCGATTTCATCCCGGGATTCTTCCGCCGCTTTCTGTCCGATGGCCGGATTGCCGCCCGCCCCTAGGCCGCGGGTTAATTTTGTCCCGATTTGTAACCTCTGGGGGGCGGAGGAATGGGCTAGGGCTTGCGCGTCGGTGTTAATTGCCCAAAATTCGATTCCGGTCACGCCACTGGCGATCATGCGGTTAACGGCGTTACAGCCCCCACCGCCGACCCCGATCACCTTGATCTTGGCGACATTGCTTGGCACGATGCGATTGCTACGACTTTCTTCTCGGGGTGTCATCTGTGATTCATGGGGACGAGTAAATAATACTCCAGCATTATTCTGAGAGTAATGATTATCTTCGCTCATAGCTGAACTGGCATAATCGTTACTGTTCAGATTGGGATAGATGGAAACAATTTCATTAATCGATGTCATTGGAATTGGAACACTCTTAGTACAAGATTCTGTTATTGGTTTGATGAATCAGAGATGCACCGTTAACACTATCACTAATATTATGTCTGTTCCAGTATCTACAGTATCAGTTTCTTTTTCAGAAAATCATAATTTGTGGTTTTTGCCAATACCTAAAGGGAATAATTGCGGTTTTTTGCTGATCAATTCCAGTTAATCTCGACCAGTTGCCGTTACTTTGGCAACGAGAGGGGCTGGCTGCGGTTTTAATTGTACGGTGGGAGCATCGGGATTGCTCAGGTCAATGTAGAGAATTCGCGCTAGGGGTATCTTGGATGACAATGGCCGCGATTGTACGAGAGCGGTTAACTTTTCGGGCAATCTATCCTTATAAAAACCTAAATAGACCTGCCCCAGTTCAGTTTTTAGTACAAGATTACTAGGATTGCGCCAATCGATGGCGGTAACTTTAATCGATAAGTTGTCAATTAAAGGATAAATTTTCTGCCACTGTTGTTGATATTGTCGGTCGTAACCAAGCACTTCTAGGCTAGGTAATTGGCTTTTGGGTAGAGTTCGACCATAATAGTTTTGAGGAATTATCGTTCCCGAGGCATCTAAAAAGCCTTGCTGTTGATGGGAACGCCAACGGGCAACAGGTTTTCTTTCTTGAATGGAAACAATCACTTTCGGGGGTAATAATTGCCGCTCGATCTTAACGTCGGCAATAGCGGGAATAGCCGCTAGTTTTGCTCGCAATTGATGGGTGGGTAATTCCCAGAGAGACAGGGGATAGCTTAATTTCAGCCAAGCGCGAATCGACTGGGGCGACATTAATTCCGTGCCTTCGATTTCCACCTGTCCGGCCTTGCTAATTGTCCAATAGGGCGAAGTCATCCCCCAAGCTAATCCCGCCGCTAAACCACTAACCACCAGAAAGCGACCTAGGGCTTGCCACACCTTTGATCGCCTTTGGTGGCGCAGGTTTTGTCGTTTTTGTTCCAGGGAGAGGGAAGAAAGGATTTGATCGCTCATGGGGAAAATCTCGGGCAGTTTTGCTGTTATCTTAGGTCGCGAGGTGGGCCGCTGGCAACTCGATCGCCACTCAAGTAATCAGTTTGACAAAGAAAGAGATAATCAATGTTATAACAGTATTAGTCTACAGGCGTTCTTTTGTCTGTCTCCAAGAAACCTAAACGCTCCTTTTTGCCAAGATATTTCGACGGTCAGCCCGAAAGAGCGTTCCGGCAAGAACAGCCTAATTTATCTGAAAATTACCTATGGTTATCAACAAACGCGGACTTGTTCTCGGTGCTACAGCAGTGGTCCTGTCTACCGTCGCCGTCACGGGGGCGGGATTCCGTCTCTCCCAAAGTCAAGCTTTTTTTCAGGAAAGTCCCAAGGAAACCGTTGATGAGGTTTGGCAGATCATCAACCGCACTTATTTAGATGGCACTTTTAATCAATCGGACTGGAACGCCATCCGCAGTGAGTATTTAAATCGTTCCTACAAAAATCAAGAGGAAGCATACACCGCTATCCGCGAGATGTTGAAAACTCTCAATGATCCCTATACCCGTTTTATGGATCCCAAAGAGTTTAACAATATGAAGATCGATACATCGGGAGAATTGACTGGGGTAGGGATTCAACTGACCAAAGATGAGAAAACTAAGCAGTTAGTCGTGGTTTCACCCATTGAGGATACACCTGCTTCTAAAGCCGGTGTGCTGCCCAAAGATGTGATTATCGCTATCGATGGTAAATCTACCCAAGGTATGGAACTGGAGCAAGCGGTGAGCATGATCCGCGGCAAAGTGGGGACAAGTGTTAAGATCACGATTCAACGGGGTGAGGAGAAAAAAGAATTGACTCTTACCCGGGCCAAAATTGAAATTCACCCAGTCCGGGCCCGCACGGAAAACACCCCGATCGGTAAAATCGGTTATGTCCGTCTCAATCAATTTAGCGCCCAGGCTAGTGGGGATATGAGTCAAGCGATTCGCGAATTAGAAGCCGAAGAGGTGAAGGGTTATATTCTCGATCTGCGTTCTAACCCCGGCGGTTTACTCTACGCCAGCATCGAAATCGCTCGGATGTGGATACCCGATGGTTTAATCGTCTCTACGGTCGATCGCAAAGGGGTGACGGAACGTCAACGGGCCAACAATCAAGCTTTGACTAATAAACCTCTGGTTGTCCTCGTCGATGGGGGTTCCGCCAGCGCCAGTGAAATTCTCTCCGGAGCTTTACAGGATCATGATCGGGCGGTTATTGTCGGTACGAAAACCTTTGGTAAGGGATTAGTGCAATCGGTACGCAGTCTCAGTGACGGTTCCGGATTAGCGGTGACGATTGCCAAGTATCTCACCCCCGACGGACGGGACATCAATAAAGATGGTATTCATCCCGATGTGGAGTCGGAACTAAGCGAGGAAGATCGCAAAAATCTTCAACAGGAGCGGGATCAGGTGGGAACCTTCCAAGATCCGCAATTCAAGAAGGCTTTTGAAATCCTCGAGCAAGAAATCGCAGACGCCAAGAAAAAACCCACCAATACCGCTAAACAATAGGTTGACATTTGCCCGCTCGAATTAAACCCACCCGACGGGCGATCGCTTCTCCCCGTTCGGCAAAAGGACCCCAGTATTGACCATTGACTGGGGGTTTTCCCTTTTCTAGGGCTATAATCTGACAAATTCCGGTATTTTCCCGGACAATGTACCAGTTTTGTGGGCTATTATCCATAGATTTTTCTCCTTAATCCCCAAACCCTAGGGTTGATTCATAGTAGGGTTGATTCATGAATCAACCCTACCCCAAACCCCACACCCTGCCCCCACGAAAAACTTTTTGCCGCAAACCCTAAGTAAAAAATTTTTATCAACTTCTTGACAAAACCCGGGAGATAAATGCTAATATTAAAAAGGTCTGTGCAATGGGGATTAGCCAAGCGGTAAGGCAGCGGGTTTTGGTCCCGCCATTTCCTAGGTTCGAATCCTAGATCCCCAGTTTAGTATTTTTTATCCCTAAGCCGCCAATGGTCGAGAATATCCTTGATCAAAGCTTCCTTTAGCCAAATACGACCGATAAGCGTCAGGGGAACCGCCAGAAATAGCCCTAAAAAGCCAAAAATCGAGGCAAAAAACAACTGGGCCAACAGGGTAAAAGCGGGTAAGAGCTTGAGCGACCGCACTGTTAAAATGGGCAGCGGTGAATGACGGTCGAAATATTGAATTAACAGATAAATACTGCTGTAGAGTAGTAAAACCGCCCAGGGTTGCCAAGGAGCTTCCAGAAGGGCGATAGAAAAGGGTAAAATCGTGCTTAAAACCGGCCCAAGGTTGGGGATAAAGGTGAGAAATCCCGCCAGAATAGATTGGGAAAAAGCGAGGGGAATGCCGATCAGGGATAGACCTAGACAACTGCCCAAGGTCATAATCAACATATGACAGAAAATCCCTTTTAGCCAAGCTTTTAAATCTCGATCGCAATGTTCTAGGATCGATCGTACCCTAGGACGGTAGAAAGCGGGAAATAAACGCAGAAAACAACGGTGATAAGCGGCAGGATCGGCGAGAATCATCAAGCTCAGGGCAACAATTAGCAGTAAGCTGAGGATAATGCCGAAAGTACCGTAAAAAATGCTTAAACCCCGCCCAGCAATTTGGTTAATCAGGGGTTGTAATTGAGCCAGCAGCGTTTTAAAATCCGGGAAGACACTGGCCAGACTAGGATCGAGATAATCCTCAAGACTATGGACTTGTCCCCAGAGTCTTTCTACCGCTTGGGGCAGTAAACTAAATAATTGGCGAAATTGTTGGACTAAAGCGGGTATAATCCCCACAAAAATACCGATAATACCAATAAAGAAGCTTAAAAGGGTGATAATTAGGGCATGGGAACGCTTGAGGTGATGACGCTGCCACCAAGTCACAGCCAAATTTAAAATCTGCGCCAGAAGAATCGCCATCAATAATAATAAGAGAATCTGTCGAATCTGCCAGAGAATCAGCAGACAAAAGACTAACAGGACTAAACCGAGGCTGCTGCCAAAAGTCATGATGAGTAAGGAGAAAAATTCCTAATCAGTTATGGTCCGTCTCCAGAGGGCAAAAACCGTGAGCAGGAAAGGGGTAAAAACCAGAATTAAAGTGTTAAGAGGACCAGGAGCGATCGATAATAAAGGGGCAAGATATTTAATTCCCAGGGAAATCAAAGCCGATATCAAGATTATTTTGATGATAAAGCCGCTCATAGATGGATGTTTAGGGGACACAAGCACTATCTTATCCCTGAAGAGGTTAAGATTTGGTCAAAATCTGGAAATCATCCCCCATCGGTTTTATTAATACTAGGGCGAACTGGCTAGATTTTCTGGGCAAGGTCGGTTCCGAGGGAATGGGAAAGTATGAGACAATAGGAATAAAGGGCTGAGTCAATTAACTAGAGATATTCATTGCTAGGACTGAAGACTTAATGGCCAGGACGAATCTTGACAGCAAATAAGATTTATCCTGTCCACCGCCCCTATCGTGCCGCCAACAGTCACCGTGATCACTTTAACTCTTTTACACCCCAGTCAAGCCACGTCCCTACAGCATTGGCAATTTGACAATGATCAATCAACCATTCTCATCGGCAGGGCGCTGGATAGTCATGTAGTTCTCTATAGTGCTGTGGTTTCGAGGCGGCACTTAGAAATCCGCCGTAATGATCGCAATGATTGGGAATTGGAAAATTTAGGGGCAAATGGGACGTTTCTCAATGGCAAACTGATCGAGAAAACCGCCGTCGTCGATGGTATGGTGGTTCGTTTAGCCGCCTCCGGCCCGCAAATTCAAATTCGTCTCATCGATGAGGACGAACAACCCAAATTAATCCTCAAACCCCTAGAGGCTAGTTTGGCAGGCGACCAAACCCAGCCGGAAAAGGATACTATGGCCAGCTAGAAAATATTAAATTTTTATAAAGTTTTTTCAATTTCCTGGGCAAAATGTAAAAATAGATACAGAATAAGAAATAAAATCTTTTCATTTGTTGTCCCTATATAGGGACGACAAGAGGGATTAAAGTCACTTTAAAGCATTGCAGGGAGTCGGTGATATGACGTTAGTTTATCGAGGAGTTAAGTACGAAAGGGATTCTCTCCCCTTGGAGATGAAGACTGGAGATATCGGGGGTAAATACCGAGGTCAAGACTGGAATCACCATTATCCTCGCCATATGCTCCAATTAGAACCGAAACTGCATCGTCAGTATCGCGGAGTTGCCTACAGTACCCGTCCTCATCTTGCTGGGCAAGTCATCCCGAACACTTGTCCGTTACCCGTTGTCAAACCCCCTATTGTCGTCCAAGAGGAAACTCTTTCTAGCATCCATCTGAACAATATTCGTCGTCGTTTGGAACTTCGTTTACAAATCGCTGAAGACAATGGTGACGAAACCCTGGTTAATCTCTTGAAAAAAGAATCCCAAGACTTAGCCTTAAACTGCTAATCTAGAGGTTTTTTTGCCATTTTCCCCTCGGTTCTGCCGGGGGGAATATTTTTGGGACTAAAAATGACACCCAGAGAAATTATTACCCTAGTTAGGAGTTTATAGGCTTTTAATTATATTAGGTCGAGGTCTATTCTAGTTCGGGTTCGGATTCGGGTGTTGTATCATTGGCTCTCCCAGGTTTGGTGGGTAAAATGTATTCTAGGATACAGTACTGCTGGCGAGTGAGTGGAACGAACCACAAAGACACAAAGGACACAAAGATTGATCGATCATATTGTAAGTTAAACTGATCACACAGAACCTAGAA
>NZ_JBHFLL010000335.1:0-12840 GCF_041928595.1 Microcystis sp. BLCC-F209 | reverse complement strand
CCAAAGACGGATGACTTGGAAGGAATGAAAGGTTTCCCCCAGACGGAAAGTATTTTCTTGCACTAGGGGGGAATCACTGCGTCGCAGATAAATTACCACTTGACGCATTTGTTTTTGGGGATGACGACGATAGACGCGAATCCGATAATCGAGCATTCGGAAGGGAATTTTGGAGTCGGGGTCGGTTTGAAACTCGGTATGAAGAATTAATTCCTCTGACTGCAAAAAAATCAGGGAATCGGCACGAATGGGGTCTAATTGTAATTCCGTCGGGTCGAGGACGGTTAAGGGGAGGGGAGAACCCAATAACCAAGTGGCTAGATCATCGGAGAAGTTTTCGGCGATAAATTTACAAATATTATCAAACATTGCGAGCGTTCTGCCTTTGTAATTACTACCATCCACATCAATAAATTCAAGATTACTTGCTATCAATTCCTAAACAATTAAGCTAAATAAACCCCCGATCATTAGTAAAAGTCTTTGATTTCATGGTAATCTTTGACCCAAGCTTACGAAATATTATATCACAGATTAAGATAGATCATGATTTAATCTTGTTTTAAGTTCACAAACATAATTAACGGTAGCATAATCTGTCTTAGTAATTAACTTTACTTCAGCCAGTAATTGACCAGATATATAGGGTTTATCTTCAATATTTTCCTGAAAATTAGGTAAGGATTCCAGACAGTTCAAATATTTATGAAATAGGGAATATTTGGGATACATAAGCAATAAAAATTTACCTTTTTTCTAAGATTAGTAAATATTCAGATTTCATGCCATCAGGATTTTTATTCTTGCGAGATTTGAATAATTGTCTGGTTTTAATTCTATCCTCAAAGACGGTATCAAAAATAAAGCCATTTTCCTGAAAATATTCCCCTAATATTCGCCAAGTTTCTACTTCCACCCCATCCACTTTCGGATTACCCACAAAAATGCAAGCTTTCCCAGCTTGTTTTAATTTTCTGGTGGCATTTTCTAAAGCGTTGATGGTGTGACAAAAATAGGAATCGAGTATTTTATGTAAATTCTCTTTCTCTAAACTTGATCTCACTTGATTTAAGGTTTCGGTTTCGATTAATCTGGTAGCCTGTCGGTAGGGAATTTCTAGCTTAGAGATTTTTTGCACTTCTTTTTCTGTATATCCTAACCAATATAAATCTAGTTTTGCTGTTCTGATATATTCCTGTGCTTGCAGATAGGGGGGGGAACTAATTAAACAATCTAACTCTAGATTTTGCTCAATCTCAAAAGTGGCACTATCTACTCCTCCATAAAAAAGCACCTGATTATAATTGCGCCAAGTTACGGTAATATATTGATTTACGCTGGTTAAAGTTTCAAAACTCATCTCTTTAATCGTTCGTTTTAATTCCTCTTGCCAATCTCTTTGTAATAGTTCTTGTATATCTGATTTTTTGTATTTCGATTGAAATAATTTAGGTTTGGTATGTTCTGCATAGGAAAACTGTTTACTAACTTTCACTAAAACCGCTTGAATGATCTGGGAATACAAATCAAGTTTTAGACTTTTTTGACCTGCCCAAAGTTTCTGTAAAACTGCTAAAATCTCCTCTGGATACCAATAGTTTAAATTTGACCACTGAGGGATAAATTTATCCTTGCTGGCAAAAACTTCTAAGATTTTTTTATCTAACTCCGAGTAACTCAATGGTTCTTGGTGTTCTGTAATCTTAATCGGTATAATATGGTTTAAAAGATAATTCAGGTCAGTTAAAACCGCATTTCTTTGACAAAGTTTAGCCTCTAAACCCACCGTACCCGAACCAGCAAAAGGATCGATAATCCAATCATCCTTTTTGGTGTAATTATCAAGACAGAATCTCACCACTTGGGGAATAAATTTGGCAGGATAATAATAGATGCTGTGGGTTAGATAACTGGTGCTGGTGATTTCTGGTACTAAATCTCGAAAGGAAACTAATCGCGGTGTCCCCCGATTAAATTCTTCTAAATTATTAAAATCGAAAAGTTCTAACTGCATGATTCGGCTATCAATTCTTCTTAGGGTAGGTCAGCCAATTAAAATAAAGATTAAAACCGTAGCTGATCAATATTCTAACTTATCCTCCCTTAACCTAACCGAGAACTCAACTTTTTTACTTTTTACTTTTTACTTTTTACTTAACGTGATATACTGCCAGAGGAAAAAATGACGTTTTAATTAGTCTGCGTGAATAGCCAATCCTCGACGATCATAGAACAGGTTAGAGTCCTTGACCCCCTGACACAAACCGATCGCATTGCCGATGTCTGGATTGAGGAGGGGGTAATTAAAGCGATCGAATCTCAGCTTCCCCCAAGAGAAAACAGTAACTATATTTCCGGTCAAAACTGTATTTTTGCTCCAGGATTAGTCGATCTCTACAGTCATTCCGGGGAACCCGGCCACGAGGATCGAGAAACCCTCGCATCTTTGCTCAAAGCGGCCACGGCCGGAGGCTGCACCCGGGTGGCAATTCTCCCCAATACTCTCCCTCCCCTCGATCACCCCGCACTGATTAGCACATTACAACAAAAAAGTCAAGGGTTTTTTGACTCAAAATCGACCCGTCTGCATTTTTGGGCAAGTCTCACCCTAGGCAGGCAAGGGCAAAAAATGACGGAATTGGCTGATTTAATGCCTGTAGCGGTGGGTTTTACCGATAATCGCAGTCTGGAAGATTTGGGACTGTTGCGGCGCTTATTGGAATACCTAAAACCCCTCGGTAAAAATATCGCCCTTTCCCCCGTAAATCAGCAATTAAAGGGTAATGGAGTCATGCGTGAGGGGGAAACCTCGATTCGCTTCGGTTTACCCGGGGATCCTGCTATTTCCGAAACCACTGCTTTAGCCACAATTTTAGAAATCGTCGGCGAAATTAATACACCTGTTCACCTAATGCGAATTTCCACCCGTCGAGGAGTGGAATTAATTCGCGAGGCAAAAATGCGGGGATTGCCGATAACCGCTAGTGTGACGTGGTTGCATCTCCTCTTAAATACAGGATCGATCGCCACCTATCATCCTAGTTTACACCTCGCTCCCCCCTTGGGCAACGAAAGCGATCGCAAGGCGTTAATTGCGGCAATTAAGGAGGGAATTATCGATGCAATCGCGATCGATCATCGTCCCTATACCTACGAAGAAAAAACCGTCTCTTTTGCAGAAGCACCCCCCGGCGCAATCGGGTTAGAATTAGCTTTACCGCTACTCTGGGAAAAATTAGTAATAACCGGGCAATTATCAGCTTTACAATTATGGCAAGCGCTGAGTCTCAATCCCTGTCATTGTTTACAACAAAAACCGGCATCTCTCAACCCCGGTAATCCCGCAGAAGCAATTCTTTTTCATCCCCAAGCAAGCTGGAAAGTAACGGCAAATAATCTTCACTCCCTCAGTCATAATACTTTCTGGTTAAATCAAACAATTACGGGAAAAGTCTTAGAAATGTGGAATTTTTAAAGGGTGGCCAATTTCTATCTTGAGACTCTCCTAGTTTTTTGGATAATGATCAGCTAGAATTCTAGAGAAAACTAGAGTAATGACATGGAAAAAGAACTGGTATCGGAAAAGCGCGGTTATCTGCTTCGCACGGTGGCAGAAGCTAAAGAAATTGTCCTTAATTGGTTGCGAGAAATAAATTTAGTTAATGCGATTAAATTAGGTTTACCAGAAGTGGATGACAGATATCATATTTGGCGAATTCCTCTATGTAATGACCAGAAAAAAACCGTTGGGGAAGTGGTGATCGATGCTTACACCACCGAAATTTTAGCCGATAGGACAACCCGGACTGAAATTATTATCGCTCGTCTGTTAAAACAGGATGAATCTAAATTAGAAAACCGCAAGAAAACCAAAAAAGAATATAAGCTTTCCTCTCTGAGAAATACCATCGGATTTGGTGATTGTGGCGAACTTTTAGAGGAAATGCCCGCAGAAAGTGTTGATTTAATCTTTACCTCACCACCCTATTTTAATGCTCGTCCGGAATATTCAGAATTTGAAGAATACGAAACCTATCTATTGAAGCTGCGACAGGTGATCAGAAAATGCCATCGAGTTTTGAGTGAAGGACGTTTTTTTGTCATTAATATTTCTCCCGTGCTGTTGCGTCGTGCTTCCCGTAATCAAGCTTCTAAACGTATTGCTGTCCCCTTTGATTTACATCGAATTTTTGTTGAGGAAGGTTACGATTTTATTGATGATATTATTTGGCTAAAACCAGAGGGAGCAGGGTGGGCAACTGGTAGAGGCCGCAGATTTGCCGCCGATCGCAATCCTCTCCAATACAAAACTGTGCCAGTGACTGAATACGTTTTAGTCTATCGTAAACACACGGATCTACTCATCGATTGGCATATTCGTAATCATCCCGATCAAGAAGTAGTAAAAGCCTCAAAAATTGCCGATGGTTATGAACGCACTAATGTCTGGAAAATTAACCCAGTCACTAACTCAAAACATCCCGCCGCTTTTCCCGTAGAATTGGCAGAAAAAGTGATTACCTATTACTCTTTTAAAGGTGATGTGGTTTTAGATCCCTTTGCTGGTTCAGGAACCGTGGGACTAGCGGCCGCTTCTTTAGATAGACGTTTTGTTTTATTCGAGAGTAATTTTAATTATATTGAACTGATGCAACAAACAATTCCTAGATGGAAAAATATTAAGTTTTCGTCTATTCTATGGCTAAACTGCAAGCCGTCTAAACTACCACCAGAACAAATTGAGATTCAATGGGAGGCTATCGATGACAACAATAGATGATCTATTTCCTGAAAAGGGCAAATTAATCCTAAGTGGTAGCGGTAGGGATTTTATTGAAAAATTGGGTGTGGAAACTGTAAGACAGCTAACCCTAGATATTCTATGTGGGGAGAACATACGCACTCAAACTGAGCAGTTAACAAGTAGACGAGTGGCGATCGCCTCTGGTGCAATGGTTGCCTTATTTGCAAAAGGTTGGCAAGGGGTGGAGAATTTTACTGACCAACTGTCTGATATGGCATTATCTCAACTTAAATCTTCCCGTCGTTCTGATAAAGAATTGATCTGGCCTGCTAATTGGTTAATTGGTTTGACAGGCAAAGGTGTTCAAAATGTATTGCGAGATAATCCAGCGGCACAAGAAAAATATATTCAAGATTTTGAAGCTGCATTGGAAGAGGCATCGCAAAAATGTGAAGAGGATTTTGGATCAATTCGTATGTTTTTAGGACTGATTGAGGATGAAAGTGGGAAAGTTTACAGGAATCTAGAATGGCGAGATATAATAAGGCTAACAACTGCTATTGGCTGCGCAACTCTCACTATCAGAGGTTCTGATAAATCCACATATGGGAAGCTTTTTGAGAGACTCGTACTCGGCTCGGTTTTACATATTCTTGGTTTTCAGTATATTGAGAATCCATCAAGTCCAATTATTGAAAGAGTATTTTGGCTATCTGACAATTCCAATCTTCGTGAATGCGATGGAACTTTAAGATTACGGGCTGGTAAACTAGCTCGCTTCGATATAGGTTTCATTGGTAGAGGAAATTCAGAGATCACAAAAGATAAACTATCTCGCTTTGCTAATGTTGAGCTATATGGAGAAACTACATCTCGGACTTTTATTATTATTGATCGACTGCCTGCTAAGTCAAAAAAGACAGTGGAAGCTGCTAAGAGGGCTGGAAGTGAAATTATACAAATGAGTATGCAATTCTGGCCGCAAGAACTGGCTAGAAGTTTAGAATCAAGATTGGATTACAGAGCAGAGATTCTTGATATTGATGAAGAATCTTTATATGATTATCTTTCTCAGAAAATTAGTTCTGCTCCTCTTTTGAGTTTTTTGAATTTTGGTGATACGTTAGAAGAAAATGTTGATGGTTTTCAAGAAAATGAACTAAGCGATAAAGATGATGATACTTTAGATGGCTAGGATATTTATCTCTCTTTTATTAAACTGGGAAAAAACCTTGATTTCTCCTTGTCTGAAACGACATAATTTTGGGTTCTTCGTTACTTGGTATGGTTCGATAGGGGGGCATAAATCAACTAAATCCTGATCTGGTAAGAGACTTAATTGATTAGTTCGCTCTAGATCACAAACAATTGACAAAAATCGCTAAATGCCTTTCTATATAATGGTTCCATCCCTTATAACCCCCGTCCATTGCATAACACGAACCGAAGAGCCTAATTTTGTAGAAATTTCCTAAACTGACAAGAGACAGATAACTTCATTTCCGCACAAGGAGATTTTGCTATAACTTACACGAAATAATTAGGTTTTTTGACTGTAGTATAATTGAGTTTTTGGCTGATACTGAACTGATGCTAATATGTTTTTTTGACGTTATAATTACGCTTTATTTTTATTTTTATTCGATCGGTCAATGAGCGAGGTAAACACCATGACAGCCGGTAAAAGTCACGCTTATTTTACTCCAAAAGACTATCTGGAAATAGAGAAAATTAGTCCCATTAAACATGAATATATGCAAGGGCAAATCTTGGCGATGGCGGGGGCCAGTAAAGCCCATGTTATCATCACAGGTAATCTTTCAGCCCAATTAATTAATCATTTACGGGGTAGTGGTTGTCTTGCCTACGCTACCGATATGAAAGTGCGTCTCCCTAGCTTAAATATCTTCTATTATCCCGATTTTGCCATTACTTGTGACCAACGAGATCGAGTTTCCCAGGAAGATTTTATCCTGCATCCGCGAGTGATTATCGAGGTTTTATCCGACTCTACGGCAGCCTTTGATAGAGGCGATAAATTTGCCGATTATCAAACTATCCCTGAATTAGAGGAATATCTGCTGATCGAACAAAAACAAGTCCTAATCGAACAATATCAACGTCAATCTAATAACCTCTGGATTCCCCATATTTATCACGCGGGAGATTTAATCACTATTAACTGTATTAACTTTTCTTGTCCGATAGAAACTCTTTATCAAAACCTAGAAATTCTTAGCTAGAATCTTCACCGTAAAAAAAAATAGTAAAATGGGGTCAGGTATTAGGATAAATTTCCCCTATTTCCTAACCCCCCAACAACTTAGATAATTAACCCCGTTGTCGAGTATTGATCACCTCACCGGCTGCATTAACTAACTCTAGCTGTAGCGGCATTTGTCCCATAGCGTGAGTGGAACAACTTAAACAGGGATCATAGCAACGAATACCCGCTTCCACCCGGTTTAACATCGCTTCGGGAATTTCGCCACCATGGATATAATGTTGGGCGATTTGTTTCACCGTTTGATTCATGGCCAAATTATTATTACCCGTGGCAATAATCAAATTCACCGTTTCAATCAAACCATTTTCATCCACTTTATAATCATGGAATAAAGTACCCCGGGGCGCTTCACTAACTCCCACCCCTTGCAGATTATTAATTCCCGCTTCGGCCCGGCAGCGTGGAGAAACTATATCGGGATCGTCGATTAAAAGTTCGATACGCTCCAAACAGCCTAAAATCTCCACTAAACGAGCATAATGATAGTAAAAAGAAGAGGTTGCTACACCACCGACCCGATGGCGATATTCCCGTAACTCCATATCCGCTCCCTCCGTGCCAAAATGGGAACAAACATTTAACCGTGCCAACGGACCCACTCGATAGATACCATTGGGATAACCGAGGGGTTTATAGTAGGGAAACTTTAAATAAGACCATTTTTCTACTGATTCGCCGATATAATCGCGATAATTGTCTTCGCTGAGGTTATCGGCCACGATATTGCCTTGACTATCGGTAAAACGAATATGACCACCGTAGTGTTCCCACTCGTCCCGTTTACCGACCAATCCCATAAACAGGGAAGGGAAATTACCAAAAGCGGCGATTTCTGTGGTTAAATTGTCCAGAAGTCCTTTAAACAGGTTTAAAGCCGTGTAAAGAGTCGCTTTAGACTCCGGCAGTCGTTCTTTAATCCATTGTCGCCCTTCTTCGCTCAAAGGGGAACGCACACCCCCCGGGACAGACCAAGCGGGGTGAATTTTTTTTGCTCCCAAAAGTTCAATAACTTTCTGTCCAAATTGACGTAAACGGATGCCTGCTCGCGCTAGGTCGGGATCGGCGGCGATTAAACCGAAAATATTCCGTTTGGCGGGGTCACTTTCCCAACCAAGCAGAAAATCGGGACTGCTAAGATGAAAAAAGCTTAAAGCATGGGATTGGGTTAATTGTCCTAAATTCATCAAGCGCCGCAGTTTTTCCCCCGCAGGGGGGATTTGCACCGCTAGAATTTTATCGCCAGTTTTGGCGGCACAAAGTAGGTGACTAACGGGACAAATCCCGCAAATTCGGGCAGTAATTCCCGCCATCTCCCACATCGGCCGTCCTTCGCAGAATTTCTCGAAACCGCGATACTCGACCACATGAAAACGCACGTCATCCACTTCCCCCCCATCGTCAAGGAAAATCGAGATCTTGGCATGGCCTTCGATCCGGGTGACGGGATCGATAACGACGGTTTTAGTCATAGTAAGTCCTCATTGTTCAGGAGTTCCACAGAACGGTATTGTGGAGAGTGCGATCGAGCTTGGTTTAAACGATAATTTATCCCGATCCCCGCCCTGCTGTCTCTATGATAGTTATTACCCCCCTGGCAATCCTAATTTTTATAACAATTTTTCCCGATTCTCTATCGGGGCTAATTTAGCATTTTGTAGCAAATACTACAGAAAATAGTTCGGAAATCCGCAATGATTACATCTCCCTTTGCTGGTGTTGATCGGTCATTATATATATAGAAGTCGGTTCTCGGCTGTCAGTTTTCAGCTTGGTTCTGCTTGGCTCTCAAGGCTGAGGGCGAAAGAGTCGGAAGTCGGCCGGATTGTTGACGACTAATCGGGAAAATCACCTTTTGGTCTTGTAGTCTTACCTAACAGTATCAGCAGCACTGCCGAGGATTCAGGAAAAAGCGACCCAAAAACAAGCGATTGTAGTTGATAGTCCTAAACTATAATACTGTTGTTCTGGATGTTGAGAAAAAAGGATAAACCTAACATCATACCAAAGAATGAATTAACTCTGAACCTTTAGGGGATTGTCTGCGTCTAAAAGCGCAGGATACAATCAGGGAAATTCCAACGAACTCATACCGACTTCAGATAAGCCAGACTCACCCGCGAGTCGGAATAGTAACAGACTTTTTCTGTGTCAAGGAGTCACCACCAAACCAATGCCCACCGCAAAAACCAACCAAACTCAACCACTGCCCACCCTTAATGCCGATATGGTGCGTACCTATCTGCACGAAATTGGGCGAGTTCCCCTCCTAACTCACGAACAAGAAATTATTTACGGCAAACAAGTCCAACGGATGATGAGCCTGTTAGAAGCGAAAGAAGCACTATCGAAGCAATTAGGACGGGAACCAGATCGCTTGGATTGGGCGGATTCGGTGAATTTAAGCGAAAATGAACTGGATCGGGCCTTGAAAACCGGCGATCGAGCTAAACGGAAAATGATTGAAGCTAACCTCCGCTTGGTAGTTGCGATCGCAAAGAAATATCAAAAGCGGAACATGGAATTCCTAGATTTAATTCAAGAGGGTAGTCTGGGATTAGAAAGGGGTGTAGAGAAATTTGATCCCACCAAAGGTTATAAATTTTCTACCTATGCCTACTGGTGGATTCGACAAGCGATTACCCGTGCGATCGCTCAACAGGCCCGCACCATTCGTTTACCGATCCATATCACCGAAAAACTGAACAAAATCAAAAGAACCCAGCGCGAACTCGCCCAAAAACTGGGCAGAAGTGCCACTCCTGCCGAGATTGCCCTGGAATTAGAGCTAGAACCCGCTCAAATCCGCGAATATCTCAGTATGGCTCGTCAACCCATCTCCCTTGATGTGCGTGTCGGCGATAACCAGGATACGGAATTGTCGGAATTATTAGAAGATAGCGGAGTTTCTCCCGATACCTTCATCACCCAAGAGTTATTACGGCAAGACTTAGCCAATCTCCTGGCCGAATTAACTCCCCAACAACGGGAAGTAATTACTCTCCGTTTCGGTTTAACCGATGGCAAAGAGTTATCCCTAGCCAAAATCGGTCAGAGAATGAACATCAGTCGGGAACGAGTGCGACAATTAGAACACCAGGCCCTGGCCCATTTACGCCGTCGCCGGGCCAACGTCAAGGAATATATTGTCGCTAGTTAGTAAAATTAGCAAATAACCAAGAAGGAGAGCTGGCGCTCTCCTTTTTTTTCGGTTTATTTTTGCTAAAGATTTGTAACTAATCTCAACAAAAAAAAGGTGGGAATTCTTCAAGTTTCGTTAACTGCAAGATCGATAAAATGTTAATTTTTATGTCCATTTGAACCTGTCTTAACAAAATTTTTAAAAATATGTCCAACTTTGTAGAAAAAATCTGAGTAGCTTTGTTAACTTTTGTCCATTTTGTTTCATAAAATATCTCTAAAAAAAGATTTATATTTAAGCCAAAATAGATGAATATGCTTGACTTTCAAAATTCAATTATCTATACTTAAGGTAAGTCGAGTGAAAAATATTTAAGGAATAAATTGAGTCCTTAAATCTCTTTATTTCAACGGTCAAATAAAGGGATGACTGGCGTATAAACCAGACTCAACTCTTTGCAGGTTTCGACATCTTCTCCGTAAGCGATTTCGCTTTAATTGGACACAAAAATCATTAGGGAGATAGTTATGATAAATGAAAAATATGACTCTTCGGGGCGAGTGAGTCACTCAATCAAGATCGCTCTAGGTTTTGCTCTAGCGGGTGCCGTTGCTTTCCCGGCAGCAACGCAAGCGGCAACTAATACCCAAAAACAAGCGGCGATCGATTCTGGCTTGGCCTGGCTGGCAACCCAACAGCAAGCTAATGGGAAGTGGATTTACGACAACGTGAACAGTGCAGATGTTGCCGCAACTGGTGCTGCCCTGCTGGCATTTATCGAGGAGGGAAACACCCCGACATCGGGAACCTATAGCACGAATGTGACTAACGGACTGAATTACCTCTTCAGCAACGCCCAAAGTGCGGGTGTTGGGCTGAGGTTCGGTCCCAACGATTACAATCAGGTTTACAACACGGGGTTAGTCCTGCCTGCCATTATCAAGGCTGCTCCCCTGAGTACGGTGATTAGCTCGACAAACCCCCTCGTCAACGGTAAAACCTATGGCCAGGTGGTTCAGTCAGCGATCGATTACCTGGCTGATGCACAGAATGACCCTAGCACCGGCGTTTACGCAGGAGGCTGGCGCTATACGCCCAACTTTGGCGATTCCGATAACTCGGTCTCCCAATGGCCAGCCCTAGCGGGCTTGTATGCTCAAGGGGCAGGTATTACCTGGCCTACCAGTGTGAAGAATCTGCAACTGAACTGGATCGACTACAGCCAGAATGACACGACGGGCGGCTTGGGCTATACTGAACCTTACTATACGACTCCCCTGCGGACTGGCTCGGGACTGGTACAGATGTCCGCTGCTGGCCTAGCTACTAGCAGTTCCCGCGTCCAGAATGCCCTAACCTATATCAACAATAATTGGCAAACCTCTGGAGCTAGTGGTACTTTTGGCGACTACTACGGTATGTGGGCAGTCTATAAGGGTTTAGAAAGCACTATCGGCCTGGACGATACGACCACAATTACTAACCTTGTTGGTCAGGGAACGAATCCCCTCGATCCGGGGAGTACCTGGAACTGGTGGGAGGAATTTTCCCAGTATCTTGTTGACAACCAAAACGGTTCTGATTATTGGTCTGGCGGCTCCTATGGCACTCCGCCTATGCAAACAGCCTGGGCGATCAATATGCTGCAAGCAACCCAGATCCCAGGACCTGAAAAAGTTCCCGAACCTGCGTCAGTCTTAGGCTTACTTGCCATCGGTGCTTTGGGTGCAGGTTCGGCTTTGACGCGCAAATTATTAAAGTAGGTCGCTACTTAAACATCGATCACTAAAAGCGATCGCACTCAATCAATGCAGTGCGATCTTTTTGAACGTCAGTCCTCAGCCTTGAGAGACTTTGTACCTCACCGATATGAGAATTGCTACAATATAGAATCCCGATTAGTTTTCACCTGTGGCAGTTCCGTCATGACTAGAGCGACAGAAACAGCGACCCCAACACTATACGAAGAAGATTTTTATCTCTGGCTAAAAACCACGGCAGAACAATTAAAAAAAGGCCAGTTTGCCGAGGTGGATTTAGACAATTTAATTGAGGAGATTGAATCGATGGGGAGAAGTGAAAGACACGCGCTCAAAAGTCTTTTAACTCGTCTCCTAGAACATTTACTCAAATTAACTTAAGTAGTCGTGCAAAATTAATTTCCTAGTGAAGATAGGCAAGAGGCAAGAGACAAGAAGCAAGAGGTGGTTAGATATGTGTAATTAATTTTGCTTAGGTACTTACTGGCAATCGGAAAGAGACCGGAATGGCAATCATGGTCATGGAGAAATCAATAATTTTCGGGCAGAAATTCAAGATTTACTGGAGGATAGCCCTAGTTTAAAGCCCTATCTTCGGGAGATTTTTGAGCCATCCTACCATACAGCTTTAGAGGCCGTCCGAAAAAAAATGGGTTTATCCCCCGGCGGTTTACCGAGTCAGATAATTTTTAATCTCGAACAGGTTTTAGATAATCAATGGCTGCAGATCGATTGGGAATAAACTATTGACTATCTAATACTAAATCTGGTTAAGTACCTAGGCAAAATTAATTACATACTCGCCTCCAAAATTGTCCAGCACTTTTTTAACGTAAGCGAGGAGGCTCTTTCGGTCTTTATAGGCGCTAAATTCAATCCATTCATATTTTAAAAATCTCCATAATATTTC
>NZ_JBHFLL010000334.1:0-5791 GCF_041928595.1 Microcystis sp. BLCC-F209 | reverse complement strand
AAAATCAAATAAATGAACATTATCAACAAAATTACTTAATTCAAATTCCCATTGATTGCCTGAATCTAAATCATATAATTTAAACCGTTGAAAATCCGAGACTAAAATATAACGCGGTAACTCATGTTCCTTTAAATTGGGGAAATAATCCTTAGCCTGTTGTGTGGCTTTTTCTAAATCTTTCCCCTTCGATTTATGCTCAACTAGAATCGTTCCTTTCCAAAGTAAATCAATAAAACCCTGTTTATTATCGGCTTTTTTTATCGGTTGCTCAAAACTGGCCACCCTACGCCGTGAAATGCCAAAGACATGAAAAAACTCATTCCAAAAAGATTGAGATTCTGCTTTTTCTGAAGTCTCTCCTTCCCACTCTTTTTGAAAAGCGATGGCGCGATTTTTTATTTCATTCCAACTTAAAGGCATAGTTTTAATTCCTTCCCTACCCCCCTATGAGTCTGGGTAGGGATTCTAGCACATTCGTGGAAATAATCTTGATTAAGGCTTCTGGTCTTGATTTTGGGGATAACTGGGGAATAGATCCCTGGGGAAATCCTCGGCACTTAAACAGGTTTGTAAAGCTTGGGACGGGTTATTTTTGTCCACACCACGACTGACAGCGATAACGCACTCAGAAAAGCGACCGGGTAATAAACTTTGACGACAGGAATCCAAAACCTGTTGAGAAATCCCTAATTTATCGGGTTCCTTTGCTGTTTCTGTTTCCGTTTGTTTGAGGGAATTAGTGGCAAATAAGGGGGCAGCGCGATGGATATCGACCACACAGTGACCTAGGTCAATAGGACGACGCACTTGAAAACAAGCTTGCAGAGCCAGATTACCATCGATCGGGGTTTTGGATTTAATCATCACCACACAGCGGGATAATTCTTTAGGAATTAATGCTTCTGAACAAGCGGTGGCAGCATCTTGGGGACTCACTCCCGTGCCGACAATCTGACTGATACAGGCACTGAATTGATTATTGTTGCCAAATGCGATCGCTGCTCGGTTCATTTCTACTAAGCCAAGGGAAATAGTAGCGATCGCGCTCCAACTAGCAATTTGTTTAATATAGTTTTTCATTGTTTGCTCACACCGAAGATTTTAAGGCTAACTCGCCACGATCTTAACAGATTCACAGAGAACAGGGAACACAGAGATGGGGGAAGGGAATTATGAAGTGGGGAGATGGGGGAATGGGGTGATGGGGGAATTTGACTAATACCCCAAAACCCAAAACCCCAAAACCCAAGGGCTAAAATTAGTATTCTGGTACGGTGGAATCGACTTCGCGACTCCAGGCACTGATGCCACCTTTGACGTTAATTCCTTCGATACCTGCCTCTTTGAGGATAGCGAGGGCTTTAGCGGAACGTCCCCCCATCTTACAATGGGCGATAAGACGATAACCGTTGACTAATTCCTTAATTTTGGGAATTGCCGCACCATTCTCGATATCGGGTAGGGGAATTAACACCGAGTTGGGAATCTTAGCGATTTGGTACTCGTTGGGATTACGCACATCGATGAGAATGTAATCATTGGCATTGCTGTCAAGTAGTGCTTTTAACTCTACTACGGTCATTTCTGTCATTTTTTGCTGTTCTGCCGCTTCTTGTGCTTTCGCTTGCGGGATACCGCAGAATTGTTCGTAATCAATTAGTTTTTCAATGACGGGACGGATGGGATTCGGACGCAATTTTAACTCGCGGAATTTCATTTCCCAAGCATTGTAAAGCAGTAAACGACCACTGAGGGTATCCGGAGCGCCGAGGATAATTTTAATGGCTTCTGTGGCTTGAATTGTGCCGATTACTCCGGGTAAAACCCCTAAAACGCCGCCTTCGGCACAGGAGGGAACCATCCCCGGTGGTGGCGGTTCGGGATAGAGATCGCGGTAGTTGGGACCGCCTTGGTAGTTAAAAACGGTTGCCTGTCCTTCAAAGCGGAAAATTGAGCCATAGACGTTGGGTTTGTCGAGAAGAACACAAGCATCATTAGTCAGATAACGGGTGGGGAAATTATCCGTCCCGTCGATGACTACATCATAGGGGGCTAAAATGTCAAGGGCATTTTCGGAACTTATGCGGGTTTCGTACAAATCCACCTGACAATGGGGGTTAATTTCTAGAATTCTGTCCTTAGCGGAAACAATTTTCGGTTTACCTACCCAAGAAGTGCCGTGAATAATTTGACGTTGCAGATTGGAACTATCGACGATATCGAAGTCAACAATACCGATTCTACCGATGCCAGCCGCCGCTAGATAGAGTAAAAGCGGGGAACCGAGTCCCCCGGTGCCGATGCAGAGAACACTGGCGGCTTTTAGTTTTTTTTGACCTTCTAAGCCCACTTCGGGCAGAATAATGTGTCGAGAGTAGCGTTGAATCTCCTCTTGGGAAAGTTCGATCGCCGCGAGATTAGGATTTAGCATAGATTGGGTAAATAGTGAAACCTCACTCGATTCGGGCAAGAATTTCGTCTCAGCACGATTTAGAGACAAAAATCAGGAAGACTCGATCGCTTCCTGGATTTTTAATTCTTTCTATGCCTATGATAGTGTGAGGGTCTGGCTCCCTGTTGTTAATATTAGTTAACTTTCCCCTGCTACTTGGGCGCGGTATTCACTAGCGGAGAGGGTATCAGCCAAGGCAGTATCGGGATTTTCTACCCGCACTTTTAATAACCAACCCTCCCCGTGGGGATCATCGGCAATTAATTCGGGGGAGTCAATCATCGCTTGATTGCGATCGACTACGGTTCCCGAGACGGGAGGATAAAGATCTTCTACCGCTTTTACCGATTCAATCGTGCCGAAACTACTACCTACTTCCAGCGCCTCTCCCAATTCGGGCAATTCTAGAAACACGATATCACCCAATTGATCGACGGCAAAAGCACTAATTCCCAAGGTAGCGATTTCACCTTCGAGTCTGACGTATTCGTGGGTTTCTAGGTATCTCAAATCCTCGGGATATTCCAGTTCCATCGTCTGTCTCTAAATATTTACAGCATCAGTTAGTTTACTAGATCTCTTGGGGAAAATGTTCATCGGGTGGGGATGTTTTATTGCCGATCGCTACCTAGACAAAATTAATTACACCGATCGAACCCTGATTAAACAGCTAAAATTGGTCTAGGTTGATCGGGGAACACCGGAACACTGGAACAATAACCGGTTTAAATACCTCCTAGCCTACTTAAGTAGGGAGGCACAATTATTTGTAGGATGGGTTAGCGGTAGCGTAACATAATCGGGCGTTGGGTTTCATGCTTCAACCCAACCTACGTTGATCTTATATTTAATTCCACCCACCCACTTATGTTAAATTCCATCTTAGAGCCTCGCGGTGGCGAACATCAAACCATAAGAGCCTTTTTTGAGCCAAAAAACATCGCTGTGGTGGGATTTAATCGCCAAAATCCCCAACTCGATCGCACTCTTTTAAATAATCTCCATCATAATCCCGGTCAGCACCGTCTTTATCTAGTTAATCCTCACCCCGAAAACCGGCTCGATCTTCCCAGCTATAGCAGTTTACCAGCTATCCAGGCGGCGATCGATCTGGTAATTATCACCGCCCCCGCTCCCGAAATTCCCGCTATTATCGCCCAATCTGTCGAAAAACAGGTTAAATGCGCCCTGATTCTCTCCACGGGTTTTCGGGAAACTGGCCAGATGGGGGAAAATTTACTTAGGGAAATTAAAGCGATCGCTGGTCAAAAATTACGCATCATCGGTCCCCATAGCTCAGGAATCTGCAATATAAGCCAAAATCTTAACGCCACCTTTTCCCCCATCCTGCCGAAAACCGGTTCAATTGCCCTGATTAGTCAAAGTGGGGCGATCGCTGCCGCCGTGCTTGATTGGAGTTTAAGCGAAAATGTCGGTTTTAGTCACTTTATCTCCCTCGGAGTCCTTTTAGATGTGGATTGGGGCGAATTACTCTATTATTTAGGAGACGATCCCCAAACCAAAAGCATCGTTATCTACCTGGAATCCCTGAATAATGCCCGCTCTTTTCTGTCCTCGGCCCGAGAAGTTGCCCTAAATAAACCAATTATCGCTATTAGTCGCCACAGTACCGACTTTGACCCCACTTCTCTTTCCCATGCTGGCAAATTGACCAGCGATCAGCTAACTCTCTCCGCTGCCTTTGCTCGCTGTGGCATTGTAGAAGTACACAGACTGGCCGATCTCTTGAATATCACGCAAGTTTTAGCGAAAATTCCCCGATTTCCCCGGGGAAAACGCTTGACAATCATCAGCAATGGTGTTGCTCCCGCTCTTTTAGCGGCCTCGGCTTTACTGGCGGAAGATGGACAACTGGCAACCCTTACCCCCGCAACGATCGGAAAACTAGCGCCTCTTGTTCCCGCGGATATCGTCCCCCAAAATCCCATCGATCTGCGTCGCAGCAGCGATCCCGATAGCTACGCTCGCGCCCTAGAGATCGCTTTAGCGGATGCACATACCGACGCGGTGTTGATGATTCTCTCGCCTCGCTTTAACACTGATCTGCGAGAAATTGCCCTTAGAATTGCCTCAATCGCTCAAAATAGCACAAAACCCATTTTAGCAAGTTTGATGGGGGGAGAGGGCATTGCAGAGGGGGTAGCGTTATTAAATCAGCAAGGTATCCCCACCTATCGCTATCCCGATTCGGCAGCCCGGGTGTTTAATTTGCTCTGGAAATATGAGGAGAATCTGCGCGGTCTTTATCAAACGCCAATTTTAACCAATTCCAGGGAAAATGGCTCCGATCGAGTTTTAGTTAGCCAGATTATCGAGCAAGTAGGGGATAGAACAATTCTCAGTGAGCCAGAGTCTTTAGATATACTCAAAGCTTATGGAATCCCTGTTATTGTCACTAAAATTGCTGAAAGTGCCGCAGAAGCAGTTAATCTCGCTGAATCTCTCGGTTATCCCGTGGTGATGAAACTGTATTCCCAGACGATTATCCATAAAAGTGCGGTGGGTGGGGTACAATGGCCGCTTTTTTCCCCTAGGGCAGTCGCACAAGCATATCAGGCGATCGAAGCTAATATTACCGCACAAGTGGGTGGGGAGCATTTTCTCGGGGTGAGTATTCAACCGATGTTAGAAATCGATCGAGGATATGAGTTAATTATCGGCTCTAATTACGATGATCAGTGCGGACCGGTGATAATTTTCGGTACTGGTGGCCGTTTAGTCGATATTTTTCAAGATTACGCCACCGCTCTACCTCCTTTAAATACTAATCTCGCGCGCCGACTTTTAGAAAAAACCAAGATTTATCGGGCTTTTCACGGGACAAATGGGCTTAAATCGCTTAATTTAGCGAATTTAGAGCAAATAATCGTTAGATTTAGTCACCTGGTCAGTGAACAACCTCGCATTAAAACTATCGATATTAATCCCTTTTTTGCCGATTCAGAGCAATTAATCGCTCTTTCCGCTTCTATCCTTCTTCATCCTCGAACTACACCCCCAGAAAAGTTATCTCATCCGGCGATTCGTCCCTATCCCGAACATTATATAGGGCCTTGGACGACGAAAAGAGGCTTAAAAGTGCTAATTCGTCCGATTCGGGCAGCGGATGAGCCTTTAGTGCGACAATTTCACCATTATCTCTCGGAAGAAACCATTTATTATCGTTATTTTCATCTTGTCAATCTCGATCGCCAAACCGCTTATGATCGTCTTACGCGCATTTGTTTTATCGACTACGATCGAGTAATGAGCTTAGTGGTAGAGATTAATAACGATCAGACGGAAGAGCCAGAAATTATCGCTATAGGACGCTTA
>NZ_JBHFLL010000333.1:0-14927 GCF_041928595.1 Microcystis sp. BLCC-F209 | reverse complement strand
AAGATAAAAATAGCATGATCGCTGGCATGATCGTTACCAATAGGAGTTATTTCTAATCGATAATAGCCATTGTAATAATAACTTTTTCCTTGATTCTCTGGGAAATTTTTAATCGCTGCTAAGTATTCTTCCCAACTACCTCTAATCCATCGGTCAGTTATCCCCCTAGTTTCTAGCTGTTGCATAGTTATCCCATCCCGCTTTCAACTTTTTCTCTGATTATAGCAATTATTGATCAAATCAGAACTAGGGAACCGAGCAAGTATAATGATAGGATAGATTAATTTAGTAAAAATTAGCCCAATTATGACCACAACTTATGATTATATAATTATCGGTGGTGGTATCACCGGTTCCGCCTTAAGCTATGAACTAGCTAACCTAGGCAGTCGAGTTCTCTTATTAGAAAAAGAAACCCATCCCCTCAACGCCACTTTCTACAGTTACGGGGGTTTAGCCTATTGGTCGGCCACTACAGAAATTGAGAGAAAATTATATCAAGAAGGTCGAGAAATTCAGCGCAATTTATCCCAGGAATTGGGCATAGATAACGAATACCGGGACCTAGACTTAATTCTCACCGTGAACCCCGAAGATGATCCAGCTACTGTGGCCGAAAAATTTGCTATCTTTGCTATTACCCCCGAAATTCTCGATCCGCAGGCAGCGATCGCTTTAGAACCTTTATTAAATCCCGCTGCTATCTCCGGAGTTTTACGACTACCCCACGGTCACATTAACGCCGAAAAAACTAATCTTGCCTATCAACAAGCTTTTCTGCGTCTGGGAGGCAAGATTATTCGGGAAGCTGTCATCGAATTGATTGAAACTGCATCGAGGATGACCGGCGTAAAAACTCCTAAAGATAATTATTATGCCGGAGAAACTATCGTCTGTGCGGGGGGATTAACCCGGTCTTTACTGCAAAAATCCGGCATTACTACTCCCGTCTATTTTACCCATGCCCAGGTGATTAAAATTCCCCCCAGCGAAATCAAATTAAACACCCTAGTTATGCCCGCAATTCCTTCTAGATTGGTATTAGAGCAAAAAATCACCCAACTAGAAAATCAGGGCATTTGGCAGAGAGAAACCCCAGAAATAATTGCCAGTGTTTTAGAAACGGGGGCGGTACAATTCCGGGATCAAAGTCTTTATCTAGGGCAAATTAGCGCCATTATCACCGATCCAGAGGCGATTTTAAACCCTGTGGCGGGGGAAAAAGCAATCCGCACCGCCCTGGGGACATTGCTGCCCCCTTTGGCCGCTCCCCCCGGCAGCTGTCATCATTGCCTAGTGGCTTTTGCTCCCTCGGGACGGCCCCTAGTGGGAGCGATCGCCGACAAACTGGGATTGCAGGTATTTTCTGGCTTTACCAGTACACTTGTATCGGCTCCGCCCCTGGCCCGACGTTTTGCGCGTCATCTGCTGGGGGAAAATGACGAAATAATTACTAATTTACAAAAGTTAAGAGAGAAATTAACTGATGGTTGCAATTAATCCTAATCGACTTTTTCCAACTGCCAAAGAATTTGGTTTCCCTCCCGTCTGACCCGGGAGATTACCCAATTTCGCCACGGCCAATGGTCGCCGCGACTGGTAACGGCACCCGGATTAATATCCATTAAATCGGCCACTTCGGCGCTGGTAATCAAATAACCGCGATTGGCCACTTCATCGGCAATGCGTAGGGTTTCGATCAGATGTCTTAGCTGGTCAACTCTTTCTCCCCGGGGTAATTGGATTTCATCGCCAGCGCTATTAGGTGGTTCATTCATGGTGATGGTCTGGTCAAAGTTGATTAACAATAAAAATTGTCGGTTAAGGCAAACAATCAAGCTTCCCCTATCGTTATTCTATCGATTTCATCAATAATAGTCCCGATCAAAACAGTCCTATCTCCTCGAATCTTACCGTCACATCTTTACTAAAACCCGAAAAACCCCTTGACAAAAAACACAAAATATAGTATGGAAATCAGGGAAAGTGGTTAGCGGTTACTGATAACTGATAACTGATCACTGATAACTGAAAATAACTGCTATAAAATTGGACTAGCCTTTTTCCCCAGAAAAAAAATTCCCCATCCATGACCTTAATCCTCTACAACACCCTCAGTCGTCGCGAAGAACCCTTTAGCCCCCTCATCCCCGGCATTGTCTCCATGTATTGCTGCGGCATTACCGTCTATGATTATTGCCATTTGGGTCATGCGCGTACCTGTGTGGTTTGGGATGTGGTGCGGCGTTATTTAGAGTATCTCGGTTATAAAGTGCGCTATATTCAGAATTTCACCGATATTGACGATAAAATTCTCAATCGGGCTAAAAATGAACATACCACCATGGCAGCCGTGGCCGAGAAATTTATCGAGGCCTACTTTGAGGATATGGCAAAATTAGGAGTCAGACCGGCGGACGCTTATCCCCGGGCCACTCATACCCTCGACGGCATCAAGCGCCTAGTCTATGAATTAGAACAAAAAGGCTATGCTTACCCCAGCGATGGCGATGTTTACTACTCCGTCCGTCGTTTTTCCGATTATGGCAAACTATCAGGGCGAAAACTCGATGATCTGCAAGCCGGGGCCAGCGGCCGGGTAGAAACCGACGACCCGGAAGCAATTAAAAAACAAGACCCCTTTGATTTTGCCCTCTGGAAGGGGGCAAAACCGGGGGAACCTAGTTGGGATTCTCCCTGGGGCCAAGGTCGTCCGGGGTGGCATATTGAATGTTCGGCCATGGTTAAAGAACAATTGGGAGAAACTATCGACATTCATGTGGGGGGAAGTGATCTAATTTTTCCCCACCACGAAAACGAAATTGCCCAAAGTGAAGCGGCTACGGGTAAACCTCTGGCCCACTATTGGTTACATAATGGCATGGTTAAGGTGGCCGGGGAAAAAATGTCAAAATCCCTCGGTAATTTCATCACTATTCGCGAGTTATTGGCAAAATATGACCCCTTAGCCGTGAGATTATTAATTTTAGGCGCCCAATACCGCAAACCGATCGATTTTTCCGATGAGGGATTGCAGGCGGCCACTAATGGCTGGCATACTTTACAAGAGGGTTTATCCTTTGGTTATAAGCATCTTCAGCAAGATAATCCCGGAATTACTGACCAAGAGCTAGAAAATCGCTTTCAAGAGGCGGTAAATCACGATTTTAACTTTGCCGGTGGTTTAGCGGTGTTATTTGAAATCGCTAAGGAATTACGCAAGGAGGGTAATAATTTAACCCATGCGGGTAAGACAGACAGCAATCTGGCCCAATTGGCGGTAAAATGGCATACTTTGGTGAAATTGTCTAGGGTTTTGGGCTTAGAAATTGCCGCCGACCAGAGGGAAACCCCTGTTTCTGAGGGAATTAGTGCAGCGGATATCGAAAATCTGATCCAACAACGGACAGAGGCAAAAAAAGCGAAAAATTACGCCGAAAGCGATCGCATTCGCGCGGAATTAAAAGCCCAAGGCATTACTTTAATCGACCAACCCGGGGGAGTGACTAAATGGTTAAGAGAGGGAGACTAGAAATTCTTTGACCACTTCCTCTACTTTGCGATTGCGGCCATCCACCTGATAGTTTAATTTCTGCATAGCTGTGGAGGTAATTTTGCCGGTGAGTTTCGCTAAAACCTGTCGCAATTGCGGATATTTTTGCAAACTATCCCGGTTAAAAATCGGTACCGCTTCGTAGGGAGGAAAATAGCGTTGATCATCTTCTAGGATGACTAAATCTAGCACGGGAATTAAGCCATCGGTGGAATTTCCCGCCACTAAATCCACCTGTTTTTCGGCTAAAGCGCGGTACATTAACCCTAAATCCATCACTTTCGGGGGTCCGGCAAAATTTAGCCCGTAGGTCTTTGCTAATCCCTTGTAACCGTCTTCCCTTTCCAAAAATTCATAACCAAAACCCGCTTGCCAATTGGGGGTATATTTAGCCGCTTGCGAGAGAGTTTTCAGATTGTATTGACTGGCGGTTTCTCCCCGGATAACAATGGCGAAAGTATTCTCGAATCCTAAACTGGGAAAGACTTCTAGATTAAATTTTTCCGGATAAATCTCTTGCAGCTTTTCAGAGACTAATCGGGCATCGTTCAGGGGTTTTTCTCGCAAAATTCCCGTGAAAGCCGTGCCAGAATACTCCACATAACCATCGATTTTACCCGCTTTCACCGCTTCATGACAGATCAGAGTGCCACCGAGATTAAATTGACGCTCAACCCGTAAATTCGTCTCTTTTTCGATCTCCTGTGCCAAAATTTCCCCTAAAATCACCTGTTCGGTAAAATTTTTGGAACCGATCACCACTGTGCCGGGGGATGAATGGAAAATTTGAGTCAAGAGGAAAGATAGCAAGGCCAACCCGATTAAACCTAAGCCCCATTGCCATTTAGAGGGCTTTTTCGGTCGTTGCGAAGGGGAAAAGGTCTTTTCTAGCCGACCGAGACTCCAATCGGCAACAAGGGCTAAAAAAGCGGCAGGAATTGCCCCCGCCAAAATTAACTGATTGTTGACCGTGGCAATACCGCGAAAAATAAACACTCCCAAACCACCGCCACCGATGGCAGCTGCGATCGTAGCCACACCGATAGCAATCACCGTGGCAATTCTCACTCCTGCCAAAATTGTCGCCCTGGCCAGGGGTAATTCGATATAGCGCAGGATTTGACCGTCGGTCATGCCTAGGGATAACCCCGCTAATTTTAATTCGGGATCAACTTTTTTGATGCCCAGATAGGTATTTAAAACAATTGGCAGTAAAGTATAGAGAGTTAGGGCAACAATAGCGGGAATTTTGCCGATTCCTCCCAAAAAAGGCACGGAAATTAAAAAACCAAATAGGGCTAAACTGGGGATAGTCTGTAGGGTGTTAACGATCGCTATAATTGGTGGGGCGAGAATAGCTTGACGACTAATCAAAATACCTAGAGGAATCCCGATTAAGCTACCCATAGCCATAGCTATTCCCGTCAAGAAAAGATGCTCTCCAGTGCGAAAAGCGATTTCCCCCGCATAATCTAGCCAAAAACTATCCATAAACTTCTCTTAAAGCTGCTGCTTCATCCTATTGTGTAGAATAAATGGGATCTATTAGTTCCAGTCTTTATTTAAAGATTCTATCACCATCTTGACATTATTTCCTCCCTAAAGACCAATGACTAACAAATTTAATCCTCGGGCTAAAACTGTTGCCGATTGGGCCTATATCGGTATTGATAAACATTTTCATAAAGTTCTTAGACACGAAGCTGGGGTTTTACTCGATCAGGATACGGAAGAATTACATCAAATTCGTGTGGGAATGCGCCGTCTTCGCAGTACCTTAACTGGTTTTGCCCCCGCTTTAACCATGCCGAAATATGCCGATCAAAAACGGGTGGGTAATCTGGGCAGAATTTTAGGAGAATTGCGGGATTTAGATGTGTTAAAAGAGGCTTTTGTCGGTCACTATCAGCCAATTTTACCCCCGAAAGAACAGGATTTACTGAAGAAAGTTTTACAAGTTCTCGAACACCGAAGGGAGAAGGCTTTTACTAAGGTAGAAAAACTCTTAAAGTCCGATAAATTTCTCAATTTTAAGGCAGATTTTGCCAGTTGGTTGGATAATCCCACCTATCAACCGATAGGAAAATTAGATATTGCCACGGTTTTACCAGACTTATTATTACCGCAAGCGAGTCGCTTTTTACTGCACGAAGGCTGGTTAGTTGGGGTAAATTTAGAGGAAGATCAAAAAGTAAGAGAGTTTTCTAGTCAAGAAATTGATGACTTATTGGAAAAAGAAGGATTATTACTGCACGATCTCCGCAAAGAAGCCAAGCGTTCCCGCTATAATATGGAGTTATTTACTCAGTTTTATGGCGATAAGTATCGAGAGTATTTAGAGGATATTAAAAACCTTCAAGGTATTCTCGGAGAAATACAGGATTGTTGTGTTCTCTCGGATTTTCTTAGCCAAATTTTCCCCAATTGTCTTGCCAAGGAAATGCCCACTTTACTAGAATTTTTCCAAAATATCCGTCACCAAAAATGGCAAGAATGGCAACCCCTACAAAAGAAATTCCTTGACGCTGACACCAGAAAAAGTCTGCACCAGACAATTTTACAGCCTATTTTTCGTCCAAATAGTGTAGAATTAGAGACTAATCCAGAATTCTGAGATTAGGAACCGATGAATTTTTTTCAAAAGTTAAACCACGCCATTAGTCAAAACCAGACTCTACTTGTCCTCGGTTTAGATGCTAACCCCGAAATGATGCCCTCCACCCCGGGAGAATTAATCGTTAATTTAGAACAGTGGCTCAAGTTTATTATCGATGAAACTGCCCCTTTTGTCTGTGCCTACAAACCAACTTTAGGCTTTTATCAAGCTTTGGGAGCGGCAGGGTTAGAATTATTACAGCGAATTTTAACGGCAATTCCCGCTCATATCCCGGTCATTTTGGATGCTAAACACGGTGATATTAATACTAGCAGTGTTTTAGCCGAGACTATCTTTAAAACTTGGCAGGTGGACGCGGTTACTCTCAATCCCTACTCCGGACAGGATCACGTTGCTCCTTTTTTAGTTTACCCCGAGCATGGCGCTTTTATCCTCTGTCATACTTCCAATCAAGGCGCGATTAATCTGCAAGAATTTCCCAGTCGCGACAATCCTTTTTATCTGCAAGTTGTCAAAGAAGCTTGCACTTGGGGAACTCCCGAACAAGTATTTTTAGAAGTGGGAACCACTCAACCGGAGATATTGAAAAGGATTCGCAATTTTGCTCCCGAAAGATTGATTTTATTACGCAGTATTTGGGAAGAAAAAAGTCAATTCTCCGAGTTAATTACTGTGGGTTTAAATAGTCATGGCGAGGGTTTATTAATTCCTGTACCCCAAGACTTTTTATCTCAACCCGATTTGGGGGCAAAAGTGAAGGATTTACGCGAGGAAGTCAACAAAATTAAACAAAATCACCAGCAAGAATCAAGCCAAGATGAGACTTGGACTGCTAACGTTTGTCTTTTAAAACAACATCCTCATCAGGATTTAATTCTACAATTATTTGATATTGGCTGCTTGATGTTTGGCGATTATGTGCAAGCATCGGGAGAAACTTTTTCCTATTATATTGATCTGAGAAAAATTATCTCTAATCCTAATATTTTTCAGCAGGTAATTGAAGCCTATGGAGAAATATTAAAAACCTTGACATTTGACCGCATTGCTGGCATACCCTACGGTTCTTTACCCACAGCTACGGGTTTATCTTTATTATTAAATCATCCGATGATTTTCCCCCGCAAAGAAGTAAAAGCTCACGGCACAAGAAGAGTAATTGAAGGTAATTTTCAAGTGGGGGAAACTGTGGTAATGGTGGACGATATTTTAATTTCTGGCAAAAGTGCGATCGAGGGGGCAGAAAAGATTAAATCGGCGGGATTATTAGTTAATGATATCGTGGTTTTTATCGACCATGGTGGCCCTGTTAAAGATAAACTTCGTAGCCATGGTTATCAACCTTATTCGGTTTTAACCCTAGCAGAAATTACCGATACTCTCTACGAAGCGGGAAGACTGACAGAAGCAGAATATAGCTGTTTTTTAAATCGCTCCCATTGATATTTAGCCATCAGTTATCAGTTATCAGTTACCAGTTACCAGTTACCAGTAGGAAAATAGAATGTTAAGTGAGCAGTATTACGGTCTTTATCCTCAAGAGGAAGTTTAACCTAATTCGGTATTCATCCTGACTCCCAAAAACGAAAACTTCCTATCTCAGCCTTAAGATAACTGCCATAAGTAGCAGCCTTATGCTGTTTTTTCACTGTTTACTGATGACTGATGACTGATCACTGATTACCGATCACTGAAAATTGTTAAGAAACTTGACTGCGTAAGACCTTTAGGGTATTCAGGAGCTTGCTTTCTTCTTTTTCCTCAAAAATAGTTAAATCTTTCGGTTTACAACGTTTTATATGCAATTTAATCCCCTGCGCTCCTTCTGTTTTCAAATCTTCTTCATAACCGGCTTGAGCGACCACAGCCTCGTCTTTAGCGAGAAAAGGACCGAAATAATAAGTACATCTGGGATAGTCGGTTTTAATCTCGACCCAGTAGGCTAATCCGAACCTTTCGAGTAAGCTAATCAAAAATTCTTTCATTTCGTTCCCCATCTAAATCTACTCTGGTGGTTTTGTTACGTTTGTTTACATTTCGCAAACTTCCTTCCTATTTTATTTATACTTTCTCCTTTTGGCTATTGGGAGTGTCGAAAAATACAGATTTTCAGTCGGGGGAATTTTGCCAGCGTTGCCGGTAAACCTCGTAAAGAGCCATAGCCGCCGCCACCGAAGCATTGAGACTGGGGGTTTTGCCTGGCAAGGGGATAGATACCAACTCATCGCAGGACTTTTGGGTTAACAGACTCAAACCCTCTCCCTCCGAACCTATGACCAATCCTATCGCACCCGTTAAATTGATTGTGTGTAAGGATTTACCACTTTTTGCCGCCGTGCCGTAGAGCCAAAAACCGGCCGCTTTTAATTCCTCTAAAGCACGATTGAGATTGACCACCCTGGCGACGGGTAAATATTCCAAGGCCCCTGCTGCCACTTTCATCACCGTCGATGTCACCCCGGCGGCGCGACGTTGGGGAATAACTACCCCCTGACAACCCATGGCCTCAGCGGTGCGAATAATTGCCCCAAGGTTATGGGGATCCGTGATCCCTTCAGCGATGACGATGACGGGGTGGCGACTTTTGCCCTTAGCTTTTTCGATCAGATCGGCTAATTCGATATAATCATAGGGGGACATTTGGGCGGCGATCCCCTGATGATTGGCCTTACTGGTAATCTGATCGAGACGCAGATCGTCCACCTCATCAATTACCGTGCCGTTGGCCTTGGCTTTTTCCAAAAGGGTATGATAACGGGGATCGTAACGGAGTCGATTGACCACCCAAATCCGATTCAGTTGGCGCTCCTCTTCCATGGCTGTTAAAACCACCCGGCGACCGTAGAGCAGATCATCAGCTTCTTGGTTTTCTGGAGTTACTGCCGGGGATTTAGTCAGAATTGGCCCGGTTTTTGGCCGCGAGGGCCGGCGAAAATTACGATTATCGGACTTGCTAGGAAATGGTCGATCGCTCATGGTTGCATGGATTAAGAGTAAAGTCGGAAATCGTCCCTGAGGGCTATAATTCTAGTTTTTCTAATAGTTGATGTAATCTTGAGGGGTCTTGCAGATAAAGATAGCCAAACAGGGTTTCTAAACTGCTGGCCTGCTGATAGACTTGGGCTGTCAGACGACGGCGTTTTCCCGTGACCGCATTGCGTCCCCGGCGCAGAATTTCTTTTTCTTGGTCCGTCAGATAGGGCTGCAGTTGTGCTAAATCTAAAGCCTGTTGTTCGGCCCTGACCTTGCCTACCACCTGAGCGTGATAGTCCCCCAGACGCTGGGGCGGCAGTAAATAATAGGTGCGGATGTATAATTCATAAACAGCATCCCCCAGATAGGCCAGAGAAGCGGGCGATAATCGGTCAAGACCCTCTAGGATTGGTGAACCCTGGCCACTGACCTGTAAGCGAATTTTTTCGAGAGGAGATTCCACGATTTACGCTTTTTCTAGATATTTGATCGCCGCCTCTAGGGTGGGTTGCAGGGAAAAAAACTTCTCCAATCGCACCAGTTTTACGGTTTGAGTTACCCGGGGATTGGTAACAATTTGTAAACTGCCCCCTTCGGTTTTGGCCTTTTTCACCAATTTTACCAAAGCTCCTAAACCGGAGCTATCGATAAAATCAATCTGAGCGAGGCTAATAATCACATCCTTAGGGCCTTCCTCCACATAGCCTTCGATCACCTTACAAAAAGTCGGTTCGGAAAAGGCATCTAAAAGACCCGTCAAACGGAAAATTTGGTACTTATCTTTGACCTCACGGGTGCCTCGCAAGCTGACGGTCAAGTTAACTGCTTCTGGAATAATCGCCTCCTAGCCCTAGGGCTGTAAAAATCAAAACCCTAGTATATCCTAAAAATTTACGACCGATCCTTTTTTGCTTGCCGCATTAAATCGACAAATTTGCCAAACAGATAATCGGCATCGTGGGGGCCGGGACTGGCCTCGGGGTGGTATTGTACCGAGAAAAAGGGCAAGGACTTATGTTTTAATCCCGCTACGGTGCGATCATTGAGGTTGAGATGGGTAATCTCCACTTGCGGATTTAAAGAGCCTTCCTGCACGGCAAAACCGTGATTCTGACTGGTAATTTCCACCTGTTGCTGGAGTCCACAGGGTTGATTTAACCCGCGATGGCCAAATTTCAGTTTAAAGGTTTCTGCTCCTAGGGATAGGCCTAAAATTTGATGACCCATACAGATGCCAAAAGTGGGTTTTTCCCCTTGCAAAAGTTGCTTGGCTAGGGCAATCCCTTCGGTGACAGCCGCCGGATCTCCCGGTCCGTTAGAAAAGAAAATACCATCGGGATTATATTCGGCGATTTTTTCCGGGGGAGTGTCAGCGGGAACCACGATCACCCGACAACCGTAGCTGGCTAAACGCCGGAGAATATTGCGTTTGATGCCAAAATCGATCGCCACCACCGTTAACGGTTCTTGCTCACTATCAATGGGCGCAAATTCCCAAGCGGAGGGGGTGGGAGTTGTCCACTCGTACACTTCCTTGGTGGTTACTTCTTTGACGAGATTTAACCCCGCCATACTGGGGGCTGCCTGCACCAGCCGCAGTAAATCATGATAATCGAGTATTTCCGTAGAAATTGCCCCATTCATCGCCCCAACCGAGCGAATTTTGCGGGTCAGGGAGCGGGTATCGATGCCATAGATGCCAATAACATGATGAGCGGCCAGATAATCCGGTAGGGATTGGCTAGAACGCCAATTACTGGGCCGGTGGCAGATATTTTTGGCGATCGCTCCTTTCACCTGGGGACGAATTGACTCCTCATCCTCGGAGTTAACCCCCGTATTTCCCAATTCCGGATAGGTAAAAGTGACGATTTGACCGGCATAACTGGGATCGGTGAGGACTTCCTGATAACCGGTCATCCCTGTGTTAAAGACAACTTCGCCGACGGTGGTTCCCTTGGCTCCGAAGGAATAACCCTCGTAAACTGTACCATCGGCCAGAACTAATAAGGCTTTTTGACTAGCAGCACTGGATATCATTGTCAATTTTTTAATCTTGAGTAGTGGTGAGAAACAGAAGTCAAGGATAGACTAGAACAGGGACTAGAAAACGAATTGCTTAGTTTTAATTGGCTAGAGCGTTTTATGATTAAGAGTACATCCGCCCAAGGACAATAGTTCCCCCTGACTAGCCATCGGCAAGATCCTATCGCTTAAAAAATAACTATATAAGTAATATGAGTCCAAGAAAACTGACTGATGCCACGAAAAAAGAAATTCTTAAGCTTTATCGCGAAACGGAGGCCACCACTTCCACGTTAGCCGAGCGTTATGGCGTGAGTAGTTCTACGGTCAGTCGTTTTCTCAAAAATTCTTTTTCTAGCGAGGAATACGAGCAATTAATCCAGAAAAAACGCTTGGCCCGCAATGGTCGTGGCCTCGAAGATGAGGGAGCAGCGGCGGATTTACCAGAAGAAGCGAGCGAGGTGATTAGTTTTCGGGCAGCGCACATCGCAGCTAAGGATGAGCAGGATTTTGAGCAACCGATCGCTTCTGTGGAACAATTAAGCCTGTTAATGGATACCTCTTACCCGCCGGAAGGAGATAATTCGGAATATATAGAAATTAATGGCGATAAACCACTAGAAGACGCTAATTTAACCGAGTTTTTCGTCGAAGCTATCGAGGAAGAGGAGGAGGAAGATGATCTGGACGAGGATTGGGATGAAGAGGAGGATAAAGATGAAGAGGAGGAGGAGGAGGAGGAGGAACTAGCGGGCAGCTATTTAGGCCCGACTATCGTTAAAACCGCCCAACTACAGATCTTACCCCTCTCGGCGGCGGCTTTTCCCAAAACCTGTTACTTGGTGATTGATCGCGCTGCTGAATTAATCACCCGTCCCCTCAAGGATTTTGCTGAATTGGGTAAGGTTCCCCCTCAGGAAATCCAGCAGCGCACTCTCCCCATCTTTGAAAGTCATCGCATCGCTCGCCGTTTCTCCAAGCGCAAGGAAAAAGTGATTAAAGTTCCCGACGGTCGCCTGATCGAAAAAGCTCACGCTCAACTGGAAGCTAAAGGGATCACCCGTCTGCTCATGGATGGTCGTATCTACGCTTTAGAGTAGGGAATTAGACGATTAGCAGCGGTTGGGAGATGGGGGAAGTGGGGAAGTGGGGAAGTGGGGAAGTGGGGGAATGGGGGAATGGGGAAATGGGGAAGTGGGGGAATTTCAACTAAAACCCTAAAACCCTAACACCCTAAAACCCTAACACCCTAACACCCCCCGCAACGCGCACGCAGTGACCACCCTATCTCCTGCCTCCTGCCTCGGAGCCTCCTGTCTCCTAACCCCACCAACAAACTTTTTGCCACAAACCCTAAATATAATCGAGTTTAAACAATAGATAAGTTTTTTAACAAGAGTAGTGTTAGATACTAATTACCCGATGGACTGGGGTAGAATTGGAAAAACCAGTCCAACTGTTTTAGCCAAACTACTTAACTATGATGAAAATTAACTTGCTGTTCGGGTTATCTTCCCTTAAAAAATCGATAAAAAACTTTACATAAACTCAAAGGAGACCCTCGTAAATTTCTCATCTAAAAGCGGAGTGAGTTATCGGACAAAGTTTTTAGGTGCTTTTGTTGATTACTTCTTAACCACCATCTTATAAGTAGAAGAAGGGAGATGAAAGTTAATCAGTTACTAAGACTCTACGAACAAGGAGAGCGGGATTTTTTAGGCATTGACTTGATGAGTCTAGATCTACAACAAGTGACTCTAATCGCTGTCAATTTTGCTGCGGCCAATTTGCGCGGAACTAATTTGAGTCGCTCTTTTTTGACTAAATCAAATCTGCGGGGAGCGAGTTTGAATTGGGCGAATTTAACCTATGCCAAATTAAGTCAAGCGCAATTAGTGGAAGCGGACTTAACCAAAGCCAATCTCACCGGGGCCTTTATGGTACAGGCAAACCTGCGTAACTCGCGATTAAGTGGGGCGGATCTTTCCCATGCTAATCTCCGGGGGGCGAATTTATGCGGGGCAAATTTATGCGGGGCGAATTTATACTTAGTTAATCTCTTGGAGGCAAACCTAGATAAAGTCAATCTCAATTGGGCCAATTTGCAGGAAGCGCGGTTAAGTGGGGCTAAATGTCGTCAGATTTCTGCAAGGGAAGCCAATTTTAGGGGCTCTTTTCTGAAAGAGGTGGACTTTCAAGGGGCCAATTTAGAAAGGGCTAATTTTAGTGAGGCACGTCTGACGGGTAGTGATTTACGCGGTGCCAATTTAGCGGGTGCTAATCTAGCGGGAGCGCGTTTACAACAGGTAAATCTACAGGGAGCGGACTTGAGGGGTGCTAACTTGACGGGGACTTGTTTTGAGAGTGTCACTGGTTGGACAGAAACCGCCCAAGAAGATGATATTTTTCCCCTAGACTGGTTTCAGCCCCGTTTTGCTACTTAAAAGTCAATATATCTTCCGAAAGCCCGTCCTTTTCCTATCAATTAACGATTAGCTGGAGTGGTTAATCTTTGGTTAGGAATGGGGATTGGGGGAGCATTATTCGGCTCATCCTCGAAGGGTAAAGTAGGGGGAGGAGGAGGAGTGGTAGCGCCGGGAGATGCTGCTGGAGATGGACTGGGATTAACGGCAGCGGGGGGACTTTTCGGAGTGACGACGGGTGCGGGAGAGCTAAAACCGAGGAGAGCTTTGCCAAAGGGAAAAACATTTCTCCAGCGTTGAATATTGGGATGACCAAACCAATCTTGACGGGACACCTTCACCGAGAGCAAAGGTGCGATCGCACCTGATTTTTCGGCCGTTATTAATAAATCAATTTTATCAAGACCCTTTTGTTGATTAAAACGACTGATGATAGTTTTCTCTGCCAATTGCGATGCTCTAGTTAATAATCCTTCGTAGGATTCTCCCCGTTTAACTGCGATAGGAAGATTAACAGTGGATTGAGCAAAAACTACATCAACGGCAACAATTCCCGTCAGCAGCGTTAAAACAGTAATAGACTTGTACATAGGACAGACGGTTAAACAGATACTCCCTGGCTAGGATCGGCAGCTTCCCTCTCAGAGTTCCCCGATCGCCTTCTTAAATTACCATGATCGATCTCTGGCCACAATTGCCAATTTTCCGGTAGCAAAATCGCCCTTGGCTCCTAGCAATGGGCAATAGGAGAATGATTAGGGCTGGCTGAATAAATCTAAAAACTTTGTTGGATAATATCTTTAGGCTTTTTTGAAATCAAAAAGTGCCAGCCATTGGAGTGGTCAGAGGAAAAATTCAGGGACTTTTTCCCTGAACATGGGTAAAGCCCCAGACCCACACCAAAGAAAAACTTTTTTAGTATAACCTAATTATATTTGGCTATATCGACCCGAGGGTTTTAATTATGACACAAACTGGCGAAACCGTTACCTATTCTCTCGAATCTGTCCTGAAAGAAATTAAAGATAGCATTAAAGAGGTTAATCAGAAAATTGACTTTCTCCAAAGAGATGTTAATCAAAAATTTGACATTCTCCAAAGAGATGTTAATCAGAAAATCGACACTCTCCAAAGAGATATGGATCAAAAATTTGACAGTCTCCAAAAAGATGTTAATCAAAAATTTGACAGTCTTCAAAAAGACGTTAATGATTTAAAGGTGGAAGTCACAGAAATCAAGGGAGATATTAAAACTCTTGATCAGAAAGTCGAAACAATGGATAAACGACTAGAAAAAGTTGAAGATAGTTATGCAATCCTAGTTAAAGATATTGCT